>CANDSI010000301.1 GCA_947388575.1 uncultured Mycoplasma sp. | reverse complement strand
TTGGCAATTCAAAATTTTCATCTAACGCTTTAACATCTCCCATTATAGTTTCAAAAGTGTAATCATAAGAATCTCCTGTAGAACTAGAAATACTATCTATAAAATCTACAACATTTTTATTAATATAATAAATAGGGTCTTTTAAAAGTTCAAATTCCAATTTTAAAGAATATTTATAAGGTAAAAAAAGATTATTAAAAAGATTTTCGGAAATATTAGAATCTTTATTAGTAATATATCCCTTTATAAAATCAGCAGACACTCCTCCTGCACAAATTAAACATATAATTAGAGCACATGCTACAAAAGAGGCATAATATTGTGTTAAATTTCTATAGTTCTTATACTTTTTAGAATATAAACCATTTATTTTTTTTATCTTTTTCTTTCTTTTTAATTCAAAACGTTTATAGATCTTATCATAAAAACTATAAACAAAATCAGGTCTATACCCTTTCTTTTTATTATTACATAAAAATAAATACAAATAAGATAATAAACAAAGATTTTTTTCTTCTCCAATTAAATTATCATTTAATAATTCTTCACAACTAGCTACTTCTAAGTATTCCCATAAAGGCATAAATTTAGTATCAATTATTTCTCCTTTTTGTGTTTTAAATTCTACTTTTACAGTATCATTATTTAAACTAACCATTCCTATAACTTTACCATAAGATTTATCTTTATAATAACTATCAGAATTAAGTAATAATTCCAAACGTCCTGTAACAATTTCTTTAAAGGTATCTAAATCATCATTAAAAAGAAAATCGTCTAAAGCTTTAGAAATTACCAAATCTTGTATTTGGCTTCCTATTTTTCTAATGTAATCTTTATTAGCATTAGAGCTTTTTAATTTTTTTATTAATTCTCTTAAATTATCAGTAGTAAGACATAATAAATCCTGATTTAATGATGCTTCTAAATATCCTCCTAACACTCTTCTCAAATCTAAAATTTTAAAATCTCGAACATCTACATCTACAAAATGATCTTCAATATCATTTATTCTTAAATATATTTTTCTTAAATGATATGTATCTGCAAACATTAATATTTTTTGTAAATTATCAATATATGTATTAGGTTCTACATAATCCTCTAAATATAAAATTGATAAACCAAAATCTGCTATATGGAATTTCTCTTTATCATGACCTTCTTGAATTACTTCTTTATATGTTATAAAATCTACATTTACTCCTAATACATCCCTAATTTCATCTTGAGCTTTTTTTACTTTTTCTGGCTTAATAAAATACTGCTTAATTTTTTCGCCTAATAAAACCCCAATATATAAAATACGTGATAACAAAAGAACATTTAGCTTTAAAAAAGAATATTTTCTTTGCCCAACACCTTCTCTTAAACAAACATTATCAAATATATCGCCATTTCTTAAAATTAATTTCAAATTATTTTTAACTTCATCATTAGTTTTCATAATAAACTCTTTTACCTAATTTTTAAAATTCTTTTTTGTGCATCATAAAAAATTTGTTGCGCATCTGCATCATCCATTTTTATAACACTTTGATTAATTCTATGTAAATATAAACAATTTATAAAATCTGCTAAATCTCTAGGTTTAATATAATCTCTACCATCTACTAAAGCATTAAATTTAGCTAGCCTTATAGCAAATTTATGAGCTCTTATATTAGATCCAGCAAAAATTCTTTTATTATCATAAGAAAGGCTATCTATTATATTAAACATTGCTAATAAAAGATCTTCTGACTTCTTTTTAAGAACTAAACTATCTACCATACTTTTTGTAAAATGAAGGTCATCTTCATTTAATTTTCTATCAGTCTTTAATTCTTCCCCAAAAAGCAGTTGTCTTTTCTCTTCATAAGATAAATCTTCATAAGCAACATTAACATCAAAACGATCTAAAACTGCAAATGGAACATTAAAAATCCCAGAAATATCTATATTATTTTGAGTAGCAAATACATAAAAGTCATTAAAAGAACAAGTTAAACCATCTAGAGTCAATTGTCCTTCAGCAAATAATTCATTAAAAGTTGCTAAAACTTTTCCACTAGCTCTATTAAATTCTTCTAACTGAAGTAAACGTATACTTTGATGAGCTTTTAATTGTTCTTGAATTTCAGTTGGTAATAAATCAGATGTAACCGAAATTCTTAATGAATCAAAATTACGAGCAAAAAAATTAGATAATGTAGTTTTTCCTACACCTGTAATTCCTGTAAGTAGCATCTTACTTCTAGTATCACATAATATAGAAGAAGCTATTACTTTTTTTACATTTTTTTGTCCTACTAAAATATCATCTAATGTATCAATAGTATTATCATAAATACTTGCAACTTTATTTATAGTTTCGGCACTAATTTTTTCCATAAAAAAGCCCCCTTTTTTCTAGAGGAATATACTATCATATTATTTTTTAAAAGTCAAAGCTTTTAGAAAAAAGCAGAGAAAAAGAGTAAATTTTCTTCGCAATAAAAATTTGATATAATAACTATAAG
>CANDSI010000300.1 GCA_947388575.1 uncultured Mycoplasma sp. | reverse complement strand
AAGATGACGATAAAGAAGCATTAGAAGACATGATAAAAATAGCAGTTAATAAAGCTATTGCTGCCGTAGATAAAGAAACAGAAGAGAAAATGGGTTCTTTAGGTGGCCTAGGTGGCTTATTCTAATGAAATATCCTGCTGATTTAGAGCGTTTAATTAGTTATTACAAAAAATTGCCAGGAATAGGAGAAAGAAGTGCTGAGCGTTTAGCTATAGCCACACTAGAATTCAAAGATGAAGAAATCAAAGAATTTAGTGAAACGCTAATTAACGCCAAAGAGAAATTAGGAAGATGCACAATATGTGGACATATAACGGATGAAGAAAAATGTCAAATATGTTTAGATGAAGAAAGAAATAAAAACATTATTTGTGTAATAGAAGATTACAAAAGTGTATTTTCATTTGAAAAATCAGGCAAATTTAATGGCACATATCATGTATTAAATGGTTTAATATCCCCAATTGATGATATTGGACCTGAAGACATTAATATATCAACATTAATAAATCGTGTAGAAAATCTTGATAAACCTGAATTGATTTTAGCATTAAAACCAACTATTGAAGGAGAAGCAACAACATTATACATAAAAAAAATATTAGAAAATAAAGATGTTACTATATCAAGATTATCTTATGGCATCCCTATTGGGGCAGAAATTGATTATTTAGATAACGTTACATTAGAAAAGGCTCTAGAAGACCGAAAGAAAATATCAGAATAAAAAACTAATATGAATCATATATTTAAGTGTGATGAACTTATGATAAATAAAATAATTAAATTGATAAGAAAATTATGTATGGCATTTGTAATGTTATATGGTTTAAATTTAATATTATCCGCTGCCAATATATTTATTCCTATAAATATAGTAACATTAATACTAGTTACATTTCTAGGTAGTCCAGGAATATTAGGCTTAGTTGCAACATATTTTCTTATTTAATATTTAGGAGGTTAAGATGTTCGAAAATCCTATATTAAATGAATTAGTAAAAAGATATCGTGAGAAAAAGTTAGCTCACGCTTATTTAATTGAAACAAATAATTATGATAAGGCATTACAAGACTTAAAAGAATTTATAAAAATTATAAATTGTCCTGAAGAATATAAAAAAAAATGTGAAAAGTGTAATTTATGTAATTTAATAAACAAAGATAATTTACCAAGCATAAAGATAATAGAACCAGATGGAGCAAGTATTAAAAAAGTTCAAATGGAGGAGTTAAAAGAAGCTTTTTCCACTAAACCTATTTATAGTAGATATAATACTTATATCATAATGAATGCTGAGAAATTAAATAGTAGTAGTGCCAATTCCATGTTAAAGTTTATTGAAGAACCAACAGATGGGATAATCGGATTTTTTATAACCAATAACAAAGATGTTATGATTGAGACAATAAAAAGCAGATGTCAATCTCTAATTTTAAAATATGAAAATAAAAATATAGTAGAAAGTTTAGGCATAAATGCTGAAGATTATAATAAATATCTTGAAATTATTCCTGGGTATTTAAAAAAAATAGAGAGTAAAGAATTAATAAACAACAAAAATGAACTTTTAACAATATATCCTGAAAGAAAAGATGTAGCTAACATATTTCAAATAATATTCAGCATATACTATGAAAATTTTTTAAAAATGAATAATAAAGAATACAACCAGAATATAGCAAATATTTATGAAATTAAGGAACAAAGTGCGAATTTAATCAAAAAATTAAATATTATTATGGGGATTATACAAAATTTGAGTTATAATGTAGGTATTGAGCAAGCATTAGATAAATTTGTAATAGAAATGAGAGATAGTAATGGATAAGTATTATATATATGGTGTTAATTTCAAAGATAATGGCAAGATATACAATTTTAAAAGTAAAGTCAAATGCCCAATAAATGTCACTGTAATAACTGAAACAGAAAAAGGAGAGCAATTTGGTAGAGTTGTATCTTATATAAAAGACAGCAACATCAAGAATTATGAAGAATTAAAAGACATAATCCGTATATCCACTAAAAATGATTATGAAACCTATTTAAAAAATCTTCGTGATGCAGAAAGTGCCCTAAAAGAGTCTAGAGAGATAGTAAAAGAACTAGGACTTGATATGAAAATTATAAATGCTACTTATACATTTGATAGAAAACAACTTATTTTTAACTTTCTTGCTGATGAAAGAGTAGATTTTAGAGAATTAGCCAAAAGATTAGCTAGTGTTTATCGAACTAGAATAGAGCTTCGTCAAATTGGAGCACGTGATAAAGCACGTGAAATAGGTGGAGTTGGTTCATGTGGCGAGAAAATATGTTGTGCCAAATTTTTAAATCATATTGAATCAGTATCAATGAATATGGCAAAAAATCAAGGTTTGTCGCTCAACCCCGCAAAAATAAGCGGAGTTTGCGGAAAGCTCATGTGCTGTTTGAAATACGAGAACGACTATTACGTTGAGACTAACAAACTTATGCCCAAGATCAACGCGAAGATA
>CANDSI010000299.1 GCA_947388575.1 uncultured Mycoplasma sp. | reverse complement strand
AGAAATAAAAAAGATATAATGAGAATTTTCGGTAATTATTTATATAAAAAAGTTTACATATATCCACCAAAAGATGAAAGATAATTATAATGAGCGATGATCTTATAAAGAAAAAAATAGCTGAAAAAAATAAAGTTAAAAAGAATTATTTAGAAAAATTAGAGTTACTAAAACAATCTTATGGTGTAGAGTTTAAGGTAGATAATTTAAAGGATAATGAAGTAGGGAAAATAAAATTTTATAATATAGATTATAAGAAAAACATTAGAGATGTTACTATAATATATGATAATAAGTATAATGTATTTAATACTCTTATTTACACTTGCGATGAAAAAGATTATTCTAATCGATTAAATAATCGTGAGATTATTAAAGAAATTACTAAAGCTAAAAAGTTAAAACTATTAGTAGATGAAATATTAAAACTTAATAATGATTATAAGCAAGAATTAAAAGAAATTGATTATAAATATTCAGAAATTAATATTATTTCAGATGATAATTCTAAACAATTAAGCGTAGAGCGAAAGATAAGAAAAGATTAATAGGTATTACGATTGTATTACTAAATATTTCTTTAAATATAAGCAAAAAATAATAAATAATGTTGATTTGTAATACAAAAAATGCTAATTGTATTACATTTCGCAAGTGCGAAATGTGTCGTGGTGCAAGAAAATGCCACGAAAAAGCCTTTATTTATAAGGCTTTTGAAAATTCGTGGTGTTTTCTCATATCCTGTTGTCTTTTTTTCTTACATTTTTTATGAAAAGAGGGTGATATAGGTGAATGTTGAAAGTTTTAGGGTAACAAAGAATGATTGAAAATTATTAGATAAGTTTATGAAAGAAAACAATATATTAAATAAGTCCGAAGCAGTAAGAGAATGTATAAAAAGAAGTGTCGCAGCTCAAGATATACATACCTTACTTTTTGATTTAAATAATAAAATAAATAGATTAGTTCACAACCAATATTTAACAAAAAAATTATTAGAACAGTTATTTACTAATTTGAAATTTTCAAAAAACTCTGATATTAAGTCTAATGAAGTTTTAGAAGAATTTTATGATAACTTTAATAATTATGGAAATAAATTTTTAGGATAACTTATGGAAAAAAGAATCAAGAATTTTAAGAGAAGAAGTATAAGTATTCCAGAAGAATTAGATAAACTTATTGAATATAAGTTTAAAAATTCTGGATATAGTTTTATAAACGACATGATAATAGAGTTATTAGAATTTGGATTAATAAAATTAAGTGATAATGATGAAATTAAAAATCATAATGAAAAAATTATTTCTAAATTAGATGAAATAATTTCAATGTTAAAATAATTATGGATTCTAAAGTTGTTTTTATAACTCATCCTTACTATGCAATAAATAATCCTGATAATAATTTGAGAATTTATAAAAAAAATCGAAAAACTGATAAATGGTATTATATTCAATGCAAAGACAAAAAAGAGTATAGCAAAGAATTAAAAAAATATGTTTTGGGATTTTATGATTATAGTCGTGATGAAAATAAAGCTCATTCATCTATGATTGGTTATTTTATGGGAGAAAAGAAATCAGATGATATAATGATACAAAATAAAATGCGTAGAGAAGAAATGGCAATGTTAAAAGATGGAACTTTCATTAAAGATAACATGGTCGAAAATATGAAGAAAGACTGGAGCAAATATTTAGAAAATTCTAATACACAATTAGCCGTTCTTTCTCTATATCAAGATTATGTAGATGAAAATATAAATGTTAAAGATTTACAAAAAGAAGTTGCAACATCTATATTACCAAAACTATTTAAATATTGTGGTTATGAAAATCCAAAAGAAAATTTAGAATGGATAGTATCACTTCATACCGATCGAGAAAATAATTATCATTTTCATATTGCATGGGTTGAAAAAAATAAAAGTTATCGTTATCGTAACAATAAATTAGGATTTAAAAGAAAGCTAAAATTATCTGATAAAGAAAATAATTTTATGAAAAGACAAGTATCTCTTGCTATTGAAAGAGGAAAATTATATCGTCCAGCGATAATTAAAATAAATGAAGATATAGAACATTTACAAAAGTATTTTAATCCTAAAGATCAGAATTTTACTTTAAAAAATATAAATGATTTAGATTTAGAAGAAGAAATTACTCGACTTGGCTTTTTATTATCGGAGATTAGAAATACCAATAAGAAATATATTAAGTATAATTCGTTGCCACGAAACCAAATTGGTAATGAAATAAGAACTCTTACTAATGATATTAAATCTAAACTATTTAATTCTTCTAATGAATTAAAAGTATCTAAAGAGGAAATTAATAAGAGTATAGAAAAATTAAATGAAATATTTTTAGATATTGATAAAAGGAATAATATTTCTAATGTAGGTTTTGAAAGTGCATTTGATAATAAGATGATTAAAGAAAAAATAGAAAAATCTGATAATTATATTTTAAATGCAATCGTTAATCATGCTTTATATAGTTATG
>CANDSI010000298.1 GCA_947388575.1 uncultured Mycoplasma sp. | reverse complement strand
ACAATTATTTTATTAATTCTATTATATGCTTTACTTTCTACAAAATCTAATTGAGCATTTATACCAATAAACTCTCCTAAATTTCGTGCAAAAATTTTTTCACTCATTGAAGGATATAGTACTATTACTTTTGACGGTTTTCCAAAGTTATTACCTTGTTTGGATATACAATACGCTAATTGACTATAATCAGTAATTGTATCGTCTGTTTCAGTCGTTTGATTTATTGATGTAGCCATATAGATTAAACGTCTATATTTTATTTCTACAATAATCATATCGCTAAACTCATGATTTTCATCAAAAAATACAATAATGTAATCTGGTTTACAATTTTTACTATTAATACTTACTACATCATTATCATTTGATGAATAATATTTATCACAAAAATGATCATAATAAACATCCACAAAAGATTTACCATTACTATAATGCATTACTGTTTCTGAATCAAAATTAAAAACATCTGATTTAAATTCATTTTCTAAATGAAAATCTAATTCTTTAAGTATATTTTGTATTAATACAAAACCATATATTTCAAATAAAGTATATGATTTTTTATCAGTGAATAATTCTGAATTATTAAAACTTCTCTTATTTGATAATTGTAAACTTAATGTTTCATACATTTCTTTAAAGAAATGATACTCTGAATTGGTGTAAAATACGTAAGAAAATAATATCTGATTATCAATATTTAAATTTATTAGTTCATCTGATTGTAATAACCTATTTAAATGATACTTGACTGCTTCATATGATTTTTTCCATGATATAATTTTTTCTATCCACTGCTTATTATATTCATATTGTGAATTTAAACTTTTAATATGATTTTGTATTGTATTTTTGCTACTAATAGATCTTGCATTTTCATCATACTGATGCTGTTCAACGCTTATTTTTTCAACTAATTCTGATTCCTTTATTAACTTTTCTTTTAATTCAAAATCCAAATCGAGATAGTTTTTATTTATTATTTTAATTATTTCTAAAAGATATTTTTTTAAAAGAATGTTTTCTTTATTATCTAATGTAGTTTTTTTCTTTACATTATAATAGTTTAATTTGTTTTTATTTAATATATTCTTCTTAATGGTGTTACAATTTTGCTTCTTTTCTGTTTTTTCAACCTTATAGATGATTTCAATGTCAGATTTTAAATTAGATAAAATATTATTGCAAACAAAAATCACTCTTTTTTCAAACTTTTTTAAAAATTCGTACATATAATATTTTGACATATTCTCGGTTGATCTGATATTATTGACAGGAGCTTCTCTAAAAAAATCTATCGATAATCCATTAATATAATTATTTATCATTTCTATAATATTATCCATACCTTCTTCTTGTAGTTGATTATTATATCTTACCTCAAATAAGCAATTTAAATTCAAGTCATTCCTTTTTAAGTTTATTTGATACTTAGAAGGAATATAACCTATTTCACATTTATTAGTAGATGATGAAATACAATAATTTTCACCAGACATCATTTGTAAAATATTATCTTCACAAAAAGTGATTTTATTATCTTTATAATAACTCAAACATTCAATTTCAACTGAAAAGTTTTCTGAAAGTAACATTACCTCTATCGGCTCATACTCATTGAAACTAAATAAAATTTCACCGTTCTTTATTTGACGAAGATCTATCTCCTTCTTATTTTGCCGAAAACTGTAATTAATTATTAATTTATCTTGCATATCCATATTTCTTCAACTCTAAAACTTTATTTCTAACTTCATTCCTGCATTCTGTAAAGTCACTAATTTCAGAATACTCATCAAACAGTTTTATTAATATTCCTTCTATAACAGCATTATTATCAATAGTATTTCCAATAAATTCTCCAATACTTTCAACACTACCATTGATTTTTTTCATTACCGTTTGTTTAAAAGCATAGTCAAAAGCACGATTTTTATCTAATTCCTCAGGTTTGTTTTTCAAATATAAGGCTATATTTTTTACACATCTAAATGAAACACCTTTTTGAGGATCAACCTTATTTAATTCAGTATGTATTCTATCAAAGAATTCTAATTCTCTTTTGCTAAAATTAGATATATAGTCTTCATTATAGCTGCTATCTTCTGGCATGAAAACTTTGAAATCTTCACCAAAGGTTTTTAATTCGATTTTTTGTTGACGTCCAGATTGTTGAGTCTTATAATTCACAAAAGATTCTTTTTTTAAGTTAATAATAAACGAACGATCTAATAATCTATCAGAAATATTTTTTGTGGTTTCATCTAAGTTAATAGTTCCAACAAAAATGATATTATTCTTAATTTCTATATTACTAGGATATTTTTCTTCATTTATACATCTTTGAGACGTACTATATAATTGTAGTTTGCGTTCACCTAAATCTTTCTCAAGAATAGAAATAAAAGGAGCAAACCAATATTCAATCTGTGCTAAGTTCATTTCATCAAAAATAACTAAGTGCATTTCATTTGGATTTTCTTCTGCATGCTTTAAAAATTCTACT
>CANDSI010000297.1 GCA_947388575.1 uncultured Mycoplasma sp. | reverse complement strand
TTCTCATTAGTAATCATAGAGGTAAGAAGAAGTATCACTATAGATTTAATATTATAAAAGATTATAAAGGAGATGAGGTTATTCATTATAAGAACCTTGTCTCTTACTTTTATAATTTTAGCGAAATACCAAAATTACTACAAGATGTTTGTAAAGAACGAGAGGCAAAATTACAAAAATATGGAGTTGATAATTATAAAAAATATATGGAAGAAGCAAAAGAACAAAATGAGTTGTTTAACAGATTTAAAAAAGTATCTTAATTTTGGAAGGAGAAGGATAAATGACAGGGTTTGATAGGTTAAGAGAACAAATGGTAGGGCAAAAAGATAAAGCTTTGATACAAGTAGTTGATTATTTGTTATCAAGAAAAGATATGGAACAAAAGTATTTAAACGAAGAGAAAGATATTGATGGAATGGCTAAATTTGTTCAAGAAAAGGGCAAAAATGTAGTACAGGTTGGTTGGAATTATATTACAAATGAAGTGGTTTTTGCATGGGCAATTATGTATTTTGCATTTCCTAATAGCTTTTTAAAAATAAAAAATGATACAAAGCAAAAAAATAATGCAAATAAAAAGACTCCAAAAGAATCTAATAAAAACAATATAATATCTATGGAAGAAGCAAAGAAGAAAGCAGAAGAGAATAAAAAGCTAGAACAAATTTCATTATTTGGAGGTATGGTTTCATGAATAAAAAAGAAATAGATAAGTTAATGAAAAAAATAGATTCTGGGAAAAAACCAAAACATTGGAGAAAATTTATTAATCATAATACAACAGACCATAATGTAATTTTAAAATGTGGAAACAGACTTTTTTGTACGAGATGTCAAAAATATTTTGAAGGAAATGTAGTATTAAAGGATTATGAAAAAAAAGAATGTAAATTATGTGGTCATAAATACTATGCCTATAATTGTAATCTACGAAATATGGAGTTTCTTAAAGATATTGCTTTTTACACAAAAGTAGAAGATAAAATAGCTCTAAGAATCTTTGAAATAAGGTCTAAGTATGATTATAAAACGAGGACATTTAAAGAACATTTGCAAGAATTTGCAAGATTTATTCCAGGTATAGGTATTATTATAAATAACTCTGTAAGTTTTGGTATGTGGCATCAAGCAATATGGCATAATGTAAAAATTAAAAGATGGCATTTATATACTGGAAACAAGTTAATTGATGAAATGCCTATATATCCATATAATGAAAAGCACCTTTTTAAAGGAACACCTTTAGAATATGCTCCAATACAAGAATTTAAAAAGGAGTATAGTCATTATAATGACTTTAAGATATTGCAAATAGCATCTCATCCAAGTTTCGAAATATTGTGGAAGATGGGATTGCATAGTTTAGCTTTAGCTTCAAATAAATTTAAGAAAAAAGGATCTTTTGAAAAAAGATTTGGAGTTCCTAAAAGTTTCTTTAAATTTATGTTGGAAAACGATATAGATTATTGGGATTATAGAACATTAAAGCTAATACAACGACCTGATATGGAGATGATAAAACGATATAGGTATTATGATTATAATTATTTGTCATTTATGAAAAAGCAAGGGCTTATTCATGATGAAGACGTAGTAAATAACTTTTATTATAGACGTGATACTATTAGAGAAATTTGTAAATATGTTCCTTTAAAGAAATTACTAAACTATCAAAAGGGATTAAATAATCTACAGTTGTATGCAGATTATTTAAAAGCAGCAGACCAGTTAGGCTTTAGTATAAAAAGTAAAAAAAGGCTATTTCCATATCAATTAAAGGCTTGGCATGATAAATTAAGCACTAAATTGGAGATTTCTAAAGATATTAATACACAATTTGCAGCATATATTAGATATTTGGAATTGTCTAAATACACATATGAAGATGATAAATATATCATTTTTCCAGCACCAAGTGTGGAGGACTTAAAAAACGAAGGGCGAGAACAGAAAAATTGTGTAGGACATCTGTATCTTAAACCATATATAGAAGGAGAAACAGAAATATATTTTGTTAGGCAATTAGATAAAATGGATAAATCATTTATAACACTTGAATTTAAAAACGGTTGTGTCAAACAAAAAGTACTTGCAAATAATAACAAAAATCTTACTAAGGAACAAAATGATTTTATTGACAAGTGGCTAGGATATAGGAACTTTATGGATAAAAAGTCAAAATATGAGAAGAAATCAAAAATTGAAATTAAACAATATGAACTTAATAAAAAAGCTGCATAATACATATTGATATCTAAATATAGTGATTACAGGAGGATTAACCTCCTGTGCACTAAATAAATAAGAAAGGTAAAAAAATTATGGATAATAAGAAGAATAACACAAAGCAAGTCTTTGAAAAAGTTGTAAATTATATTCAAAATATCGTTCAAAATGGTGAATACGAGAGGTTTTTAAAATTTAGCAAAAGTTTTAGGGGGTATAGTTTTAATAACCTTATTTTAATTTTTTCGCAATTTCCAGATGCTACAAAGGTAGCAGGAAA
>CANDSI010000296.1 GCA_947388575.1 uncultured Mycoplasma sp. | reverse complement strand
CCTAATATATATAATTAATTCATTTATCTTTGCAATTTGTACTTTATGTATAGCATTTTTACTTGGTAATTCTATTAAGAATAAAGACGCTATAAATGGTATAATAAATTGTTTAGCTCTAGGTTCAAGTTTTCTATGTGGCGCTTTTGTCCCTATGGAATATTTACCAAAAAGTGTTTTAAATATGGCTCATATCTTACCTTCATATTATTATATAAAAAACAACAATTTAATTAGTACATTAGAAACCATAAATTTAATAAGTTTAAAACCAATTATATTAAATATGTTAATATTATTAATATTTGCAAGTATTTTTATAGTTATTACAAACATTATTACAAGAAAAACAAGAAACTAATCTTGTCTTTTTTTAAATATCTACATTTATAACTCCTTCAATTTCAGGCACTTGGTCTTTTAAATAAGCTTCGATACCAAAGCTTATAGTTTCATCTTGAAAACCACAATTCGCACAAGCACCAGTAAGTTTAATATAAACATACTTTTCTTCATACTTAATAAATTCTATATCACCACCATCACCATTTAAAAAAGGGCGTAGGTCATCTAATAATTCTTTTATTTTTGCCTCAGGATTTATCTTATTCATTTTAATTCACCAAACATATTATAGATTAAAAAAAAATACTTGTAAAGTAAATAGTGTGATATAATCTTTATAGGTGGTATTAATGTTAAAAAAAGATGAAATAATTAAATGTATAGTCACAGGTTTTAAAGATTATGGAATATTTGTAAAAGTTAATAATGAATATAATGGTTTAATTCATATATCAGAGATATCAGGTTCATTTGTTAGAAATGTAAGTGATTATGTTGAAGTAGGCGAAGAGATATATGCTAAAGTTATTGAAATAGATGAAGAAAATAAACATATAAAATTAACGATTAAAGATATGAATTATAAAGTAGATGGTAATAATATAAAAGAAATAGATAAGAATGGTTTCATGCCTTTAAAACAGAACTTAAATATTTGGATTAATGAAAAAATAAAAGAAATTCAAAAGTTTTAGTTAAAAATAACTAAATTTTAATAAAAAAGTCTTGCAAATATAAAAAAAACATATTATACTTAAATAGTCTTATTAATTAAGACAAGTGCCTGCCCAAGTGGCGGAATAGGTAGACGCACAGGACTTAGGGCCTCTTATTCTTTAAAGAGGAAGGCCTTGAGCACCAGATTTAGAAATAAGCTGAGTGAATTTGCTCAAATTCGGGGAAACCTTCCAGATAACGCTGATGGCAATCCCGAGCCAAGCCTAATAATAATTAGGAAGGTGTAGAGACTTTATGGGCAATACCTAAGTCATTGATATGGTAAAGAGAAAGTCCAGACTACAAACAAAATTGTTTGGTAACGAAAGTTATAGTAGTAAGAAAATCCTGCGAGTGTTAAAGCTCGTGCCGGTTCAAGTCCGGCCTTGGGCACCAATTTTTTGAATATAGCCTCTATTTTTTAGAGGTTTTTAATTGTTAATAAATATATAAATTGACAAACGTTTATTTGTGTTTTATAATGAAATATATTATATAGGGGGGGGAATAATGAAATTAAAATATAAACTAGAAGACATTAAGGAAATTGTAGAAAGTTCAATAAGTAAAAGGGAATGTTTAATGAAAATGAACTTAAAACCATATGGAGGAAATTACAGAGTTTTGGATAAATATATAAATCTTTATAAAATAAACACAAAACACTTTTTAGGACAAGGATGGAATAAAACTAACTCTCCAGCAGATATAAAACCTATTGAAAAATACTTTCTAAATGAAATCCCAATCAGTAGCTATAAATTAAAAAGAAGAATTCTAAAAGAAAAAATAAAGGAATATAAATGTGAGGAATGTAATTTAACAATATGGAATAACAAACAGATACCTTTAGAATTACATCATATAAATGGCAATAATAAAGATAATAGCCTAGATAATTTAAAACTATTGTGCCCAAATTGCCATGCATTAACGGACAATTATCGAAATAGAAATAATAAAGGAGAAATAATTTGAAAATAAAAGTAAATAATGTAAATATTTTCTATAAAGTTTATGGTGAGGGAAAGCCTATAATATTACTTCATGGAAATAGTGAGACTCATAAGATATTTACAAAATTAATAAATAAATTAAAAGAGGATTATCAAGTTTACGCCATAGATAGTAGATGTCATGGTGAAAGTGAAAATACTAAAAATATATCATATGATTTAATGAGCACTGATGTAATAGAATTTATTAAAAAATTAAAAATAAATAAGCCCATATTATATGGTTTTAGTGATGGAGGAATAACAGGCTTAAATGTAGCTATTAAAGAACCTAATATTTTATCCAAATTAATTATTAGTGGAGCCAACCTAAATCCATCAGGATTAAAAAAATCCTTTATAAATATAACAAAGATAGGATTTTTTATAACAAGAAGTAAAAGATTTAAAATGATATTAGACGAACCCAATATAACTAAAGAAGATTTAGAAAA
>CANDSI010000295.1 GCA_947388575.1 uncultured Mycoplasma sp. | reverse complement strand
CTCTGTTTTCCCAGTAAAACTTCCTATAAATATCTCATTTATTATCATATTTTCCTCATCCTTTCAAAGACAAATCTTGCTTGTCTTGTCCTCTCATTTCTATAACTATTCCATTTTTTCTAGCGCCTTTTTAGCCGCTTCCATCTCAGCAGCCTTTTTGCTCTTTCCGCTTCCCATCAGCAAGTTTTCTATCATCACACAAAACCTCTGCCACAAAGTGCTTATTATGGTCTGGTCCTTCTTCTGAAACTATAACATACTCTATCTTTACATTTCCATGTGTTTGAAGCTTCTCTTGCAAAACCGTTTTATAATCTTTTGTGCCTACATTTTTACTTGCAACCTCTATTGCATCTTTCAAATTTTCTATAATAAATTTTTCTGCATTTTCTAAATTGCTATCCAAATATCTAGCTGCAATAACTGCTTCTACTGCATCTGCAAGTATTGCTTTATTTTTTACATTTCCAAACCCTTCACCACGACTTGTTATCAAAAATCTTCCAAATTCAAGCCTTACAGCAACTTGATGTAAGCTTTCTTCACATACAACTGCTGCTCTAACCTTTGTCATCTCTCCCTCATGTAACTTTTTATAATTATTATATAAATACTTGCTAGTTATAAACTCTAAAATACTATCTCCCAAATACTCTAACTTTTCATTGCTTTCAATATCATGCATATTTGCATATGATGTATGAGTAAATGCTGTCCCTAACAATTTTTTATCTTTAAATACATAATTCAAATTCTTTTCTATACTATCATATTGCATATTTATTTTCACCTCTTATGATTACATATTGTTTTTAAAATAATTTTCAAATTCCTCTTTTGGAATTGGTTTTGAATAATAATATCCTTGTATAATATCGCACCCAATCTTTTTTATAAACGCTACTTGTTCCTTTGTCTCAACACCTTCAACTATTGTTTTTACTTTCATATGTTCTGCCATATCTTCTATATAATTTATAACATTATTATCATCTTCTAAATTTGCTTTATCCACAAAAACCTTATCTATCTTAAGAATGTCTATTGGCATGTTTTGTAGCATACTAAGTGAAGAATAACCTGTTCCAAAATCATCAATAGATATGGCAAATCCCTTTTCCTTAATTTTATTCATAATATCTATTATATCAATATTACTATCAACTGTTGCACTCTCTGTTATTTCTAAATCAATGTTACTTGTTTCAATTTCATATTTCTCACATATTTTTACATATTGCTCTATGAAATTAGGATCCACAAAATGTTCTTTTGATACATTTATTGATACTATTGGTGCTCCTCCATATTTGTCTTTCCAATCTGATATATCTTGACAAACCTTCTCAAAAATATACATATCTAATTTGACTATAAATTTATTTTTCTCAAATAATGGTATAAACTTACCTGGTGAAATCATTTCTCCATTTCGTTTCCATCTTACTAATGCCTCTGCTCCTGCCATTTTTTCATTTTTAGTAAATACTTTTGGCTGATAAACTATAATAAATTCCTTATTTACTAATGCTTCCTCCATGCTAGATTCAAGACTTTGTTCTTCTATCATTTGTTTCTCTAACTTCTCATCAAATAAGTAATAATTACTATTATATAATCCTTTTATTTGTGAACGAGCAAGATAAGCTTTATCTAGTATATTATTTACATCTGTTTCATGTGGTAATATATTGTACGCCCCAATTGCTAAGTTTACAGTGATATTTACATTCCCTACCTTTAAATTAGACGCTTCTTTATATATTTTATCTAAAAGTTCTTCTATGTTCTCATCATAGCTAAATATACTTGCAAAAACATCATTAGAAACCCTACAAGTAATATTATCTGGTGGTAATAATCTTGTAAGCTTTTGACCAAGCACTTTTAAAAGTTCATTACAAAATGCATATCCATGCACTCTATTTAATGCCTTAAATTTATTTATATCTACTGTAATTATATATTTAATTGATGCTGTATGACCTGACAAATATAATTCTCCATTGCCCTTAAAATATGTTTCATTTCCAAGCAAAGTTACAGGATCAATATATGCTACTTTATATATCTGACGATTTTTCTTTTGATTAGATATATTAATATATATAGAATTGCATACTATAACACAAATAATTATTAAACAAAGAATAACAGAGGTTATTACAATGTTTATAAGTTCTGATGCAATTGTACTATCTGATGCTGTAGTAATTACATACCAATCATTTATTGCTGTTTTCTCATAATGTATAAAATATATTTCATTTCCAAACTCTATGTCAAAAGTTCCTATTTCTCCTCTTTTTATTGCATTTGTCATATCCTCTATTTTTTGTAATTGTTTATCATTAGTTAATTCATATTTTACTTTAAAATACTCATACAAATTAGTAGTACTATGTTTTATATTATCAAAGGAATCTATTAGCACAGTACCATTACTGTTAATTAAATATGTTCCACCTTTTCCAAAGAGCCTTCTCAGTAAAATTTCTTTATAATCTGATGTTTTTATAGTTGC
>CANDSI010000294.1 GCA_947388575.1 uncultured Mycoplasma sp. | reverse complement strand
ATAAAATGGTATTTGTTCACAATTACAGAAAATATATATATTTATTTTTTTCATAACTCTAATTAACTCATATAAAATATTAATATCATATCCATTAGTTAAATTTGAATTGTATAATTCGTTATTGTACCTTTGCACCTCTCTTGATAAATCTGAATCATAATTCGTATTATGATTATTTATAAGATAAGGTGGATCTATAATAACTAAATCTACTGTATTATCAGGTATTCTTTTGATACCATTAATACAATCCTCATTATAGATTGTATTAAGCATTAATTAACTCCTGTTTTCTATAATAGGATTCATACCTATAATTAAGTATTTCATTATAATCTAAATTAAGAATATTACTTAATCTATATAAAAAAACACTACTAGGCTCTTTAATATTTCCATTTTCCAAATTACTTAATTCAGTTATAGAAATATTTGTTAGCTTAGATAGTGTTTCTAGTGTTAAATTATTTTTTGTTCTAGCTTCTCTTAGAATCATTCCTAATACAAGTATAAGCATACCTCCTTTCTTCTTTTCTCGAACATTCACTTGATATTCTCATACAAGCAAATAAAAAAATCAGTAGAAATAAAACTACTGACACAAATATAATACATTTTATCATTCTATTATTCCTCCATTCAAAAAGATTAGTTATTCACTAATCCTTCTTTATCTCACTCAATTCTATATAATCAATATTTTCTTTACCTAGTCTTTTTAAATTTTCATGTCCTCCATCAATAGCAACTTTTCCACAACAGCATTTTTTAAAATCATGGGGATATTTAGATTCAATAATTTCTTTGCATCGTACACATTGAATTTTATTACTTATTATCTTTGAATCATTTTCAATCTGATTATAATATTCTTGTGCCTCTATAATCTTCAATTTACCTTTATTTAAATCTTCATAACATTCTTCTCTACTTAAATTAAGATGATTATAGTTATAAGCTATGTAATCACTATATATCCCCACATTACCACAGCTACATTTTATTTCACCCTTTAAAGGAATCTCTGCTTCTAAAATATCACCACAAATTTTGCACTTTATCTTATAACTCCTAGACATAATTAATCTCCCATATATTCGTTAATTACATTTCTAATAGTAGCTAAATATTCATTTAATCTATTCTCAACATCTTCTCTCAAATATACCTCTTTAGTTAATCCTAATTTAACAATGCCATTATCATCTAAATCTTTTTTATCAACTATATTTTTATAATCTTTTAACCATTCATTTCCGGTATAAAGATTTCCATTATAAAAAATTTTGGTACTATAATCTTTTCCATTATAAATTTCCTTGTACCAAGAAAGTAATTCAGATAAAACTAAAGCCATCTTTGAAGCATTTAAATACAACAACATTTCTCTTTTATCAATTGTTTCAATTACATACTTAGTATCAGTATTATTTAAGTTTATTTTTTCTTCAATGTTTTGCACTTTTTTCACCTCTCCTTGATGCTACCATCATTTTAAAAAAAACACAAATCATTAAACAATATAAAAACAGGATTCCAACTCCTGTTATACTTTTTGATTTAAAGTCTAGTTATTAATCACCAAAGTCATTAAAATTATCAGCTAAATACTCCGCTAACTGTCCTTCTGTCATATCCTCCATCATTTCGGTTTCTTGCTCAATTATTAATTCCTTAGGATTTTTAGTAATCTCCTTTTCTTCTTTTATAGTTTCAACAAATTGGCTTGTCATTACACTACCACAATTATTATTACAATATGGGCAATTTATATCTTCACTGGTTTTACATCCGGGATATACAGTACCAACCAATTTATAAGAAAAAGTTTTTCCGCATTTTGAACATTTCATATTTTTGCACCTCCAAATTTATTTAGAATATTATACCAAAGAAAAAGCATTTCTTAAATAAGATTTGCTCTATAAATATATTCTTTTACTTTATTATTTTTTAGTTCTTCATAAAAATACTTTTATTAGGAAATTGTTTATACTAATTGGTCATATAAATCCTTTATATCAAACCTAATTTCTGCACAATCCTTTAATATTTGATCGTATATAAGCTTTATATTATTATCTTTTTCATTTATATATAAATTATATGCCAATCTTCCAAACAGGGAATAATTACTCCAACCATTATATCCTGTTGCAGAAGCATAATTATCTAATATTTCCTTTGCAATTTTCATTCTTTTTTCAATATCCAATTTTAATATTATTTTATATATATTTTGACATTTTTGATTAACAATATAATTACATAATTTATTTGTATCAACAAGTTTTATCAAATATTCTTGCACTTCTAAATCAAATGTTCCATTTCCAATTTTTCTATTTATTTCTTCTTGTTTTATTATTTTTTCTTCACCTGTCAAATATTTTTTAATATCTTCCTGAATCTCACTTATATTTCTATACCTATCTTTTTTATCTCTGCTCGTACATTTTAAAACAATTAGGCTAAAAATATGATTAGTAGAAACAAAACCATTACACATTATAAAGTCTATTAT
>CANDSI010000293.1 GCA_947388575.1 uncultured Mycoplasma sp. | reverse complement strand
CAAAAGTATATATAATTGTAAATCAAAAGAGTCAATAAATTATAGTGCAATTTTCTGGATTATAAATTTATTATGGGATATATGTGTAATGATGGCAGTGAACCAATTTGAATTAATAGAGTTTTATGAAAGAAATGTACAAATTTGTAAAACTATAGGTTCATTTACTATGTCAGCTACATTATTTGCATTAGCAAATTCAAAAATAATGATTCGTTTAATAAACAATATTTATAATAAAGTTTTGAATTTAAAATTAAGTATGAATCATATTACTTTAATAGTAATGACTTATTTGTTTCTAGGTTTCATGAGTTCAGAAAATTTGGGAGACAAGTTTGTTGTAACGATTTTATTGATTGCAGGATTTGCAATTTTGGTAGTAATCATATCATTTATTACTATGAAATATCAATTAATTTTATTTAAAAAAACGAATGAAATTTTAGAGAAAAATGACATAGTTAATCGAAAAGTTATTACACAATATCGTGTATTGAAACATAACTTGGAAAGTAAATTAATGGGAGTCAAGACTGTTTCAAACGATGAAGCAAAACAACTTATTGATGAAATGATTCTGGATTACAATTCTTCCTTTTTTATTAAGCATGACGTAAATGCAATGCCATTAGGTATCAACGGGTTTGTCTTCGAAAAATTGTATAAATATCAAGACGAAAATTTAGATATTTCAGTAACGAACAAAATAAAAAATAACATTTTAGATTCTGTCGGATCAAGAAATTATAATTTATTTTGTGAAGCTTTAGGTGTTACTTTAGACAATGCATTAGAAGCAAGTAAAAATAGTCAAGAAAAGTTATTTTATTTAGAGTTTAATGAAACAAATGATAAAGTTACTATAAAAGTTATAAATACTTTTTCTGGTGATATTGAATTAGACAAATTAGGAACAGTCCAATACACTACAAAAGAAAAAGGTCATGGATTTGGCTTATTTTCTTTAATTGGAAGAAAAAATCTAACAATAACAACAAGTATTAAAAATAATAGATTTATAAATTTTTTGGAAATAAAAAAGAAGGCTAATCAAGAAACAAAATAGGCTTCTTTTTTTATGAAAAAAAGACTATAATAGTCTAAATTACATAATGTCTAAATCAGCTTTTGGTTCATCGAAGAAAAAGCACCAGCAAGCAGAAGAAACTGATTTTGCAAAAAGATTTGCAACTCCTGATAAAATATTTGCTAAAAACATTAGTACACACCCTTTCATATCTTTATTTTGTTTAAATATATATTTAATAATTTAAACCATATTTTGTTCGTACTGCCTATAATTATTAAATGAGGTATGAAATAATTTATAAACAATTGGATTAATAGCAATAGATTCCATAAATATCCCATAAACAATTAAGTTATGTGTAATAGAGCTAGTTGAGTTTAAATAAACACCAAGATAAATTGAAAGAATTAATATGGATAAAATTTTAGCTCTAACCCTTTTCTTTTTGTAAATCAGTGGTCTAGATGGGGTATCAGCTGGAGCAAATAATAAAAATGATATAAAACCAAAAGCCCACATAATAAACAAAATAATATCTGGAAAAACTACATGTTTTATAAGAAAACAACCACCAATATACATTGGTAAAGACGTCATCCAACATTGAAAACTAGTTTTCATATGAATACCAAAACCGTACAGCCTTAAAGTAGAGTAAACAAATATAAGCATGAAATATTCTGGTACTATATCAAGTACAATAGCTAATGCTAGAAATACAACAGTCTTTGTTGCAACGTTATAAAAGCCTTCCAATCCATATTTAAGTTTCTTTTCTTCAAGCGCTGTTATTTCTCTTTTCTCTTTTATAAGATTTAGAGAAGCTTGAATAAACTTAAATTTCACTACATCATCCCCTCACGACACAAAGTTTATCAGAAAAAAAACATAAAAATTTTTAGTTAGAATCAATAGTTTAATTTGTGGATTAAAACTCCGAAAAAATGAAAGTAATCTACATAAAAGATAATTTGAAGCAAAAAAGTGGGCATTTGATGCATTTTAGGGTTCGTAAAAGTAAATCTATGATAAAATTCTGTTTGTCGTGTTTTGAATATATTCCAATTGTAGTTGGCGCCAGGATATTTTTAAAATACGACGATTTAGAGTAATAGGAAGGGAGTGACTTTTATGATTAGAGGGACTGTTAAATGGTTCAACAATACGAAAGGATATGGATTTATAGAATATGGTGATCTTGAAGATATATTCGTCCATTATTCTGCTATTCGTAAAGATGGTTACAAAACATTAAAAGAAGGTAACAAAGTTGATTTTAAATTAATTGAAACTGCTAAAGGTTTACAAGCTATTGATGTTGAAGAAATCGAATATGCCGTTAACTAATAGAGAAGAAATCTACCAAAATTGGTAGTTTTTTTCATGAAAATTTGTTATACTAATACTAGGAAGGTGATAACATGAGAATAGATATACGTGGAGACAAATTAAAAGTAACAGAAGGAATCAGAAATCACATCGAGAGTAAACTTGGAAAACTA
>CANDSI010000292.1 GCA_947388575.1 uncultured Mycoplasma sp. | reverse complement strand
TAATTGGTTGGAGTATTGGTGGAATAGATGTGGATAAAAGAAACTTAATTACAGGTACAAGAGATTTTAATGTAAAGGGAATGAAACAATTTGAAGATAGAGTTTATAATTATTTAAAACAAAACTAGAAGAATCATGTTTTATATAGAGTAACTCCATATTTTGAAGGTAACAACAAATTAGCAAATGGAGTAAATATAGAGGCATATTCTATTGAAGATAATGGAGCTTTACATTTTAATGTATATGTATATAATGTGCAAGATGAAATTGTTATTGATTATGCAACAGGAGAAAGTAAATTAGCAAACTAGGAGGTGTTAAATTGGATTTAAATTTATTCAATAACAGAAAAATTGATAACAACTTTCCAAATAGAAATAATGATTTAATAAATACATTTATAGAAGAATTAAAAAATGCCTTAAAAAATGTTATGAATGAAGGTAAAAATATGGATGAAAAAAAGAATATCTCAAATGAACCTAATTTAAATGAAAAAAACGATGTGGTGGAAGAATATAATTTATATGAAACAAGGAAGATTTTTTTAGATAATAAAAGTTGGAAAGGGAATGATTTAGCTTGGGTAATGGATAATAAATCTGTTTGTTTATCGGAACATGGAGATGGTGGACCATATTTTATATCTGAAATAGATTTACCCAAAGATGCAAAAGTTGGAGAAGTACATGAAAAAATAGATGGAAAATATGTATATAATGCAGAGATAACTGAAGAGATAAATAAAATCGAAAATTAGTAGAATAAAATTGAATAAAAACGCATAAAATACCATATAAATTCCAAAAGGTTGATAATGAAATTGATTTTTTTGAACTTATATAATATAATCGCTTTAAGGAGGAATTTCTATGGAAAGAGAAATTATAAACGATTTAATAAAATGGAAAGAATCAAAAAATAGAAAGCCACTAATAATCCATGTAGCTAGATAAGTTGGAAAAACATATATAGTAAAGCAATTTGGAAAAGAATACTATAATAATTTAATATATGTAAATTTTGAAACAAACCAAGAACTAAGTTCTCAAATTTCAGATAGTATAGATGCAAAATATGTAATAAACAAGCTAGAATTATTCTATGGAGAAAAAATTATACCAGGAAAAACATTAATATTCTTTGATGAAATTCAAGCAAATGAAAGAGCATTAACATCTCTAAAATATTTCTGTGAAGATACTCCAGAATATCATATAATAGCAGTAGGCTCATTACTTGGTATAGCAATCAATAGAGAAAATTATTCGTTCCCAGTAGGAAAAGTTCAAATGATAAATATGTATCCACTATCATTTAAAGAATTTTTAATAGCTATAGGAAGAGAGAGTTTAATAGAAGAGATTCAAAAACATTTTGAAAATGATGAAAGAATGGATAAAGATATTCATGAATTATGCTTAAAATTATATAGAACATATTTAGTTGTAGGTGGGATGCCAGAAGTAGTTCAAACATATTTAACGGAAGCAAAAACAATTATAGCAATAGATGTTCAAGCAGAGATACTTTCATCATATGAAAGAAACATGACAAAATATGCAAGCAATTCTTTATCAAACAAAATAATATCAGCATTTGATTCAATACCAGTACAATTAGCAAAAGATAATCCAAAATTTCAATATAAAGTTATATCAAAAGGAGAAACATCAGGAATATTTGGAGATGCAATATTATGGTTAAAAAATAGTGGAATAGTAAATAAAGTATATAAGGCAGTAGCAGAATTACCGCTAGAAATGTACAAAGATTTAACATCATTTAAACTATATATGAGTGATGTAGGATTATTCGTAAACAAAGCCAGATATCCACTATACCAAATAGATTTAAGTGAACAACCAACAATGATCGCAATGGGACCACTTGCAGAACACTATGTGGCAAATAAACTAAGAATAAGTAGATATGAAACATATTATTGAGAGTTTGATGGGAAAGCAGAACTAGATTTTATAATTCAAAAAGATACAAATATACTACCAATTGAAGTAAAAACAAGTACACATACTAAATCTAGAAGTTTAGACATATATATGAAAACATATAATCCGAAGTATGCAATTAGAATTTCAGAAAAGAACTTTAGATTTGAAAATAATATAAAATCAGTACCATTGTATGCAGTATTTTGCATATAAATTTAAAAATAGTAATTACTAAATAAGTAGTTACTATTTTTTACTGTGATAATCGGTAGAAAATTATTAAAATCATTGAAATATAAATGAAAAATAAATACTCCAAATATAAAAGACCACCCCTCCTATAATCTATAGAAAACAAAGAAAGGGGAACGGCAAGGGGAGTCAAAGAAATTATTTCGGGAAATACATAGGGGAGGGGTAACTTATTTGTTAGATATCGCTTCCAACACTAAGGATATAGATAAAGATAAGCCTTCAACAAATACTTCTTCCATTTCAATAGCAGACAATTCACTTTGACACTCTAAAGTCTTATCGATTAAAGCAAAAGTTTCTTTATCTACTAATTAAGCTGATTTTTCTTGAAGAT
>CANDSI010000291.1 GCA_947388575.1 uncultured Mycoplasma sp. | reverse complement strand
AAATCTTTATCCAAGTTTTCTCTGGAATAATTATGGCAATGCTTATTTTAACTATTTCGGCTTGGAAAAAAAATAATGTTCAAACTATATTTTTGGGGCTTTTGATACTTTGTGTGCCTTTAGTATTAGTTTTATTAGGTTTTGAATATATGAGATTATTTTCGTTATATCCCTTATATTCATATACATTTGGAAACTAAACATAAGTTTTAACTTTAACTAATTTTGAATAAAATTTAATCCAACTGATTACATTCTATATTTAAGAAGTAAGTGAACAATGATATGTAATTTATAAATTATAAACAGATTATCTAATATAGAAGATTTGCTTTTTCATGATATAATTAAAGAGAAAAAATAGTAATTTAAGGGTGTAATTAAATGGAAAAATATAAAACTATTAATTTAGAACGTTTGGAGCGTAAAGAATATTTTGATTACTTTCAAAGTATCGGAACAATTATACAAATTACTAAAAAATTGATATTACGAATTTAATACAAAAATATAAAAATAATAATTTAAACTTTCAGGCGTTATTTTTATATACTTTGTACAAAATTATTAATGAAATTCAAAATTTTAAATATGATATTATAGATGGCAAACTTATTGAATGGGAGAAAATAGTTCCTACTTTTTCTTCATTCAATAATAAAAAAAGTTATTTTTTACTTTATATGCTCAAATTGATGATGATTATTTTAAATTTGATAGTTACAACATTATTAGCAATGGTTATAGGAGCAATTTTAGGAGTTATAGCATTTTATAATAGTTGGTTAGGATAATGCTAAATTGCAATTTTAGATATTATCAATTTTTATAATATTTTCATCCTATCTAATTTATAAAAAGTTATTTTAAAAACTTTATTTTATTATGAGAATTTGATATAATTAAAAAAATATTAATTTATTGAACAGATAGGAGTGCTAAATATGTCAAAATGGGTTAAAGAGCATAAAAAAACAATAGGATGGATAATAATTTTAATAGGTATAGCTATTGCCTGTGCAATAAACTTATTATGGTAAATTTATAAAGCAGAACATATTGATTTGCTTTTTTTTATGTTACGAAATTGTAATATATAATGAGCTTATACGTGGTATAATATATAATAAAGAAATGTGGTGATTATATGCAAAAAATACTTATTATTGAAGATGATGAACTTATTTCTAATGAACTTAAAAATTTGTTAGATAGCAACAACTATAGTAGTATCATTTTGAATGATTTTAAAAATCCATTAAATGAAATATTGGATATAAAGCCAGACTTAATTTTGCTTGATATAAATATTCCATATATGAATGGGGAAATATTACTTAAAAATTTAAGAGAATCATCAAATATTCCTGTAATTATGGTAACAAGTAGAAATTCTGATATTGATGAAGCGTTATCTATTACATATGGAGCTGATGATTATATAACCAAACCATATAATCCTAATATTTTATTATTGAGAATTGGAGCAGTTTTAAAAAGATTAAATAATAATTCAGACACGCTGATATTCAAAGATTTAACTATAAATATTTCAAAAGGAATAATAAAAAAAGGTAATAAAGAAATTATTTTAACTAAAAATGAAATGATAATATTTAGTTATTTAGTTAATCACCAAAATAAAATTGTTACTCGTGATGAGTTAATGACTTCGTTATGGAATAATGAGGAATTTATAAATGATAATGCTCTAACAGTTAACATCAGTAGATTAAGAACAAAATTAAAAAGTATTGGTTATGATAATGCAATAGATACTCGCAAAGGAATGGGGTATATTTTGTCATGAAAATGAATGTTTATTTAAAAGACAAAGTATATGCTATTGTTACAACATTCATAACTATAATAATTATTTATCTAATGTTAATGGCATTTAAAGTAAATATAGAAATTATTATTCCTGTATTAGTTATATTTTTGATATGTAATTTAACAATTTTATTAATAGACTATTTTAGAAAGAAGAAGTTTTATAGTGAACTTTTATATAATATTGAAGGATTAGATAAAGCATATTTAGTTTTAGAGACTTTAGAGAATCCTGAGTTTTATGAAGGCCAACTTCTTTATCAAGCTCTTTATGAAATTGATAAATCTTTTTTAGAAAATGTAAATAAAATAGATAAAAGTAAAAAAGACTTTAAAGAATATGTAGAAATGTGGATTCATGAAGTTAAAGTACCTCTTGCTTCACTTATTTTAACGATTAATAATCATAAAAATGAAATAAATCCAAAAATAAAAGCTCAAATAAAAAAATTAGAGGACTATGTAGAACAAGTACTTTATTATGTTAGAAGTGAAAATGCAGAAAAAGACTATCTAATAAAAGAAATAAATCTTGGAAGTATAATAAAAAATATAGGTCTTAAAAATATGGATGATTTACTTGATAATAATATCGAATTTATTGTCGAAAAAACAAATGCTTACGTTTTTAGTGATTCCAAATGGCTGGAATTTATTGTAGGGCAAATAATAAATAATTCAATTAAATATAAAAGAAATATCAAAAATTCTTACATAA
>CANDSI010000290.1 GCA_947388575.1 uncultured Mycoplasma sp. | reverse complement strand
AAAAAGCTTACATTTAGGTATTAAAATGTGCGGACACTTAATATTTCCATTTATGATTCCCTAAAAAGAATTACTAAATTAGACAAATTAATAAAAGTATGCTAAAATACATTTTAAAAAAGAGGGGATGTTTATGAAAATCTTTTTAGGAGAAAAAATGAGTTGTGCTTTAAACTATCAGGATTTATTAATATATTATGAATTAATTAGGAAGTATGAAATTACAAAGGACGTAAAAGAAGCCGATATTTTAGTGTTTCCATCTAGTTGTAGCTGTACTGAAAGTAAAATAAACGACATGATAAAATATTTGCTCTATCATATAAGTCAAAAGAAACCAGGAGCAAAGGTTTATTTAACTGGCTGTTTAACAAGACCACTTAAATATCCTGAACAAAATGCATGGCTACAATCTTTATTCTCTAAATACATAGATTTTGTTATTCCACAAAATGAGCCCCATTTATTATTAAGAAAAATATCAGAAGATTTTAATAATTTAACAGAAGAATTTGGTTGTACATTTACATCAGAAAAAAACAAAAAAACAGACATATATATTAGCAATGGTTGCCGTAACAATTGTCATTTTTGCAAAGTCTCTTATCAAGACTATCCATTAAAAAGTGCTGAATTATCCAAAATTAAAGAACAAATAGATATGGCCGCCGAACACGGATCAACAATTATTAATCTTATTGGTACGAATATATGTGAATATGGATTAGATATATATCGAGAGCCTAGACTTTTAGAAATAATAGAATATATTGAAGGAAAAGATAAAATTGAAAAAGTAAATTTAATAGGGCATGCTTATAAGGATGCGATACGATTTGGCTTCGCTACTCCATTTGCAAGTTATAAAAAAATAGATTATATTTCTGGCTCATTAGAAACAGGTAGTTCAAGACTTTTAGAAATGATAAATAAAGGTTACACTCCAGAAGAATTTATAGCATATGTAAAAGAAATAGAAAGTAAATATAAAAGAAGAGTTGATTTAAATATTATTTCAGGACTACCAACTGAAACAAAAATGGATATAGAAGAGACTTTAAGAGTTTTAAGAGAATTAAATCCATATAGTGTAGAAATTAGTGAATATATAGATTCTAGTATGTTAAGATTGAGTCGCTTGCCACAATTATCAGATGAAGAAATTAGAGCTCATACCACTACATATGAAGAAGGTTTAAAAAGAAGTAGAATAAAAACATCGACATTATATAAATCTTCAAAGTAAAAATAGAAAAAATATTAATAAGAAATAAAGGAAAAATGAATTATGAATGATTATGGACAATTAGTGCCACTAAAACCAAAAGTTAAATCGGAAAACTACTATGAAAGATTAGGATTAAGTATGAATGCAACCCAAGAAGAAATAGTTGCTTCATATCATAGGCTAGCTAAAAAGTATCACCCAGATTTAAATCCTAATGAAGATACTGAAAGTATTATGAAAAAGATTAATGAAGCTTATGATATATTATCAGATTTAGAAAAAAGGAAAGAATATGACAAAACACTAAATAAAAAAAATCAAGAGCCAACCAATAATAATGCTTATAAATCATATACAAAAACGAGAGAAGAAAGTGAAAGTGATTTAGATAATTGGTTAAAGGATTACCTAAATTCCAGAAGACATTTAGCGAATCTATATAAGAAGTATATTAAAATTGAAAAAGCAAATATTGCATTGAGACGTGGGTACATAAAACCTAGCCCATTAGATGAGGCTAGAGCAGATTTATTATTAAAAGAAATAATAAAAGAGATTGTTGCTTTATCAAATAAAAATGGCACCAGACCAACTGGAACATTATCTTTTTTACTTGCAGAATTAGAGCCTATTTATAATATAAGAGTAGGGTATCGACAAGATTGCATACCTATTCCACCAGAAATAGACATTCGTCTAAATTTACTTTTAAGTGAAATAGGAAGTTTCATAAAAACATATTCGGAACCTAATAATGAGTATTATCAAGAATTTTTAAAATATATTTTAAGAAAATATTTAGAAGTTTGTGAAATTATTGCTGATTATGGTTGGAGACATCCTTCTTATAGCTTTAATAATTATTTAAAAGAAAGTTTCGAGAATATTATAAAAAATAATAAAGAAGCCATAAATAAAATATTAGAAGGAAAACTAGGAAGATAGATATTTAAAAAAATAAATTAAATATGGAGACGCTATGAAAGAATATATAGATATACTAGATAAAGATGGTAATAGCAAAAAAGCAGAAGTGATTTTTCGTTTTCGGGATGAAGAAAACAATGTTTTTTACATAGTTTACCAATATAACAATGAATATTTTGCTGCTAAATATGATGATATAATTGGCACATCCAAATTGGATGCAAATTTAAATAATAAAGAATTAGAAATGCTTGAAAAGTTATTAAATAAATTATAGGGGGATAATGCATGAAAAAAATATCCGTTAATAAAAATGATTGTTCTTTTGAAAATAAATATAAATTTGAGGATATATTAACTCGAATTAAAGCATTAGGTGGAAGTATAGTAAAGAATAGTA
>CANDSI010000289.1 GCA_947388575.1 uncultured Mycoplasma sp. | reverse complement strand
AATAGTCTACAATTTCTTTTACCTTTTCAAATTCATTTTCCTTAGAAAAATCTATTGGTATTGCAATCACACTTACATCATATTTTCTCAAAAATCCAATTAAGTCTGTTTTAACTCCATAGAAAAGCATGTTATTTAAATCTGCTCTCCACTCTCTCAAAATTATCCCAACTTTTTTCATTATTCTCTCCTATTTCTATTGCATTATCTTTTAACTCCTTTTGTAATCTTATTGAGCTTAACCCATAAAATCCTAAAAATATAACAAATATATACATCATAATATCTGAGCCTATTAATGCCATTAATATAAACATTCCATTACTTAGTATTCTTCCTTTAAATAAAGCAGTTTCAATCCCTAACCAATATTCTACTTTATACTTATTTTTTATAATTTCTATATTAGATATATTTGACTCTGCATTACCATTTATTAAATCCATTATTCCTTTTGAAAATGTGCTAACAAAGTTAAAAGCAATAATTGTGACCATGTTACATCTATATATCATTAAGCATAGTAAAAATATTGTACATGCCATTCCTATTTTCATAATCGCATTATAATATTTAGGTTTTATATATTTTGCAAATAATAGCCCTATTAAAGCTGACAGCAAACTAAATATCGATGTGAAAATTCCAAGGCTTACACTATCTGAAAATACTTTTATTATATATATTGTTACTATATATGAAAATGCTCCTTCTGAATATGTAAGGCCATTAAAGAATTGTGTATTATATTCTGCTTGTATCTTTTTATTATTTTTTACAATCTCCCTGTATCCCTTTAAATCTGCTTTTGTTTCTTTTGGTATGTTCTTGTCTTTAATAATAAATGATAATATTATCTGAGCTACTGCAATAATTAGTACAATACTTAGAACTTTTATAAATCCTGCTCTTTTTATTAAACTTCCAAATATTAACGGTAATATTATTGAAAGTAATGCATTTACACTAGTATAATTCCCTGTAAAACGTGCTCTTTCTTTATTCTCTATTAAACTAGACTCAAGATTATTATACATTGAATAATAAAATCCCTCTTCAAGTCCATATAAAAAGCCAATTAAATATATGTGGTTTACAACATTTTCTCTTAAGCCTATAATTGTAGCAAAATAAATAAAATTAATTATAATGCCTATTCTTGTCAAATATATTCTATTTTTTGACTTACAAAAATCTTTAGTAAAAAACATTATTGCATATATTGTAAAAATCGCAACTAATTTATATATTCCAAGTGGTAATATATTATTACTTGATACATCTAAAAAGTATAGAACTAAAAAACTATCTAAAAATGTTTTTACAATGCTTTTTAATATTCTTAAGTAAAACATTACTTTATAATTATTCATAATTTTCTCCTATGTTTATTTTAAATACTTCTCCAAAAACACTTTTACCCCATCATCAAGATTTGACACTGTTACAAAATCTGCTACTTGTTTTATTTCATCTACTGCATTCCCCATAGCAACACCTACTCCGGACGTTTTCTATCATATCTATATCATTTACTGCATCTCCAAATGCTATAATATCTTTATTATCTATTTTTTCTATCTCTGCAACCTTTTTTATAGCATTATATTTTGTAATATCTTTCGCAGCTATTTCTATCCACTCTTCTTCTCTAAAAGAGTCCTTCATAACTGAAAACACTAGGTTTGGAATTTCTTTTTTAAACTTTTCCACTAAAATTCTTGCATATTTGTTTTTTCTCACTCCTATTGACATATGTATAGCAAAAGGACACTCTTCCCACAATTCCTGCACATTTGCTATATGTCTATTAGTATTTAATTCTTCTATATATGTATCTCTATATTTATATAATTTATCTATACCACCTATAAATATATGCTCTATGTCCTCATTAAAATATGAACATATTTTTTTCATATCTTCTTTCGATATTTCTACATGAAATATGTCTGTATCACTTTGCATATCATGCACTCTTCCTCCTGCATCAGAAATTATATAATTTGCAAACTCTGCGCCAACAGTAGCTCTTATTGCAGAATCTAAAGTTCTGCCTGTTGCAATAGCTATTATATATCCTTTATTTCTAAGTTCCAATAGATATTTTTCACTTGCATTTATCCCAGTTTTGTTTTCTTTTAATAAAGTTCCATCTAAGTCTGTTACTATCATTTTTTTGTTTTCCATTTGCTCCACCTCTAATACTTATTAACCTTATATCTAATGAGTTTATCTCCATCATACTCCATTTTTATTGAAAAAAACTCATGATTGCTTAGTTCTTTTAAAAATATCTTGTCACCTTCCCACATATTTAAGTCAAAGATTTTTTCTTTTTCTATCCACTTCAATTCGCCTTCATTACATTCAGCTAAATCTCCTTCAAAATCATTTGGCGTAACATTTACTAAAACTGCACTATTGGCATTTTCTCCATTTCTTGCAAATGTACTCATACCATTTGTCACAATTGTTCTTTCTTCGCTTGATGATGCCATTACATATCCGCCTGGACACATGCAGAATGTATAACATGATCTTCCTGTTTGTTTATT
>CANDSI010000288.1 GCA_947388575.1 uncultured Mycoplasma sp. | reverse complement strand
ATTTTTAATTAGTAACACTATTAAATTGACAATATTCTCAAGAAGAAGTGAAATCGATATTATGAGACTTGTTGGAAGTTCTAATATATCAATTAGGTTACCATTTGTATTTGAAGGATTTCTACTTGGTATTATTGGTTCATTCATTCCAATGATAATTACAGTTTATGGTTATTTTATTTTATTTGAAAAGGTCGGTAGTTCTTCAACATTTAGTATTGTTGAACTTATTAAGCCTTTCCCATTTGTATTTTTCACATCTTTAGTTTTACTTGTTATAGGTGCATTAGTAGGTATGATTGGTTCAGCTAGAGCGGTTAGAAAGTATTTAAAAATATGATGAAGAAGTTAGAATATATATTTAGATTTAGTTTAGTATTAATTTTTTCTTTAGCTTTTATTATAAGTCCTGAAATGGTGTATGCTAGTGGACAAGATTTGGAAACTTTAGGAGATTATAGAAAAGCTTATGAAAAGTTACTTGCTGAAAAACGAGCTAATGATAATAAAAGTGAACAAACTAAAAATGAAATAAAGCAAAAAGAAGCAGCTATAGCAGAAGCAAGAGGAGATTTAACTGAGGCGGAAGCAGCGGAAGAGGAGGCTCAGCTTAAAATAACAGAATCAAATCAAGCTATTGAGGAGAATAAAAAAGAATCAGAGAAAGTCTTGGTTTATATGCAACAAGTTCAAAATAAAAATGCTTACGTAGAGTATGTAACTGGTTCTTCTAGTATGACAGAATTGATTACAAGAATTGAAGCTATAAAACAAGTTAGTGATTATATTCAAGTTACTCTTGATAATTTAGAAACTGAAATTGATAAAAACGAGAAGTTAAAAATAGAGTTGGAAAACAAACAAAAAGAATTAACTAATAAAATTAGTTCATATCAATCAGCCGTTGCAAAACTTAATGATGATGTAGACTCCATTGCAGAACTAAATGAAAAAATTGAAGATCAAGTTGAGAACGCTCGTAAATCTTATGAAGAGACAAAAGCAGCTTGTCAGAAGAAAGTTGGAAAAACGAGCGATGATGTAAAAGTTAGTACTTGTTTTGAAATTCCATATAATGGTCAATGGTTGCAACCACTTACTAAAGGTGTTATTACTAGTAAAGTAGGATATCGTACAGATCCTATTACAGGTAAACCTTATTCATTCCATAGCGGTATAGATATTGGTGCTAGTGAAGGAACTCCAGTATATGCATCGGCAGCAGGTAAGGTATCGGGTATTATTTCAAGAAGTAGCTGTGGGGGAAATAAAGTTTATATAGATGTAACTGTTAATGGTAAAAAATATACAACATATTATTTGCATTTATTAAAATATAATGTTAAAGTGGGAGATATTGTTACTCAAAATACAGTAATAGGTTATGTTGGAGGATATTCAACTTCCAAAGCTCATGGTGGTTATGATGGTTGTACAACAGGAGCTCACCTACATTATGGAGTACAAAGTGGTTGGTATAGTGGATATGTTAAAACAGCAAATGTTTTAATACCACCTCCAGGTATGAAAAATAGTGTTGGATGGCGTTTTTATTCTAGAACAGATTTATATGTTGGGTAATAAAGATTTATAGATTTACTATAAATCTTTTAATTTAAAAAAAATTAGGAAAAAACTATACTTTTTAGATAAAATAATATATAATTTATTTATTATAGAGATGTAAATTTTAATTGGAGGCAATATTTATGAGTATTAATGATTTTATAAAAGTAATTGTTAATGAACAGAATAAAAATGATAAAGACTTTAGTAAAGACGATTTTTATTATATGCTAAAATATTTAGGAATAAAAAAAGATAAATCTTTAGTTAGTGATATTGAAAAGTTTTATCAAGACTTTTTAAATTCTTTAAATAATTCTTTAGTTAAATTTGATGAGAGAAAGTTGGGTAGCAATGAAAATACTACTCATTATATAGCTTTTTATACAGATAAAAAAGCCGATTATTTAGAAGCTTTTAAAGTATATTTTCCAGTTAAATATGAATATATGATTAGTGCTCTAAAAACAATTTTTTTATATCTTATTCGTAATAATATAATGGCTACGGTTAAGTTTCATGTTAAATCTTCTAATGAAGGAATTGTTATTAGATTTTATAAAAAAGCCGATGTAAAGCCTTTTATTGATTATTGTAATAATAATTTTATTTTAAAAGATTTATTAGAGTCTCTTAATCCTTTTATTGCTAATATTCATGGCATAGGTGTAATTCAAGATGATAATACTTTATCTTCTTTTAATGAAACTTTAGCTAATATGTTGTTTGAATACTTTGGATTCTTAAAACAAAATGGTTCTTTTGATTTAGCTAGTGATTTAGACTTTTTAGATTATGTTATGAAAAGAGCTAGTATAGAAGAAAATGATATATTAAGATTTAATATCAGAGCAGTAGAACATAGTATAGAATCAATACTTAATAAAAGTAATCCTTTAAACTAGAATAATTGGTCAATACATTGAAAAAATAGTATTGATGATAAATAAGAATCTTTCGTGAAATGAAAAAGTAAATTCCATTTTCATAATC
>CANDSI010000287.1 GCA_947388575.1 uncultured Mycoplasma sp. | reverse complement strand
AAGCTACTTTAAATGAGAATGCTACTATAAGTGTGTTTATTAAATCTAATAATAAATATTATAGATTTATATTCGAAAATAATGGTGGTTATAAATTATTAAATGTTAATACTGATATTCCTGTTTATATAAAATAAAGGCTTGTATTTCTACAAACCTTTTTATTGTTTTACTGGTAAATTCTTAGAGAATTCTTTATATATTTTAACTATTCTTATTAATATTTCTTTATTGTCTATAGTAAGTTCATTTGAAGCGATTAGCGTTGCTAAACCATTGGCATATATCCAAACATTCATAAATAAATTCTTGGCATTATCAAAACTTAAACTATGTTTATTAACTAAATTAATTATCGTTGATTGATTCCATTTTTCATTTAAAACATCATCTACACTTTGCCATTTTAAATTATTAGATAAAAACATAGAACGGAAATAGTTTTTGTGCATTTGGGCAAATTCAATGTATGCTACACATACTGTTATTAGAGCATTTTTATTATCTACTCGTTTCATAATAAATTCATCATACTCTTTTTTTATTATTTCATTCGCATCTTTTTTTAAATCTTCTAAACTATTATATAAACGATATATGGGTTTAGTTGATATTCCAGCTTCTTTAGCTAAATCTCTGGCATTTATACACTCTGCACCATTTTTCTCAATCATATTCATTGCAACTTTTAATAGTTCTTCTTTGGTTATAATACTTTTTCCAGCCATTTTCTTCACTCCCTTTATCTATTAGGTAACTTATGTTATCATTATATCACATTCCCATTTTTTGTCAAATATTTTACTATTAGTAATAATTAAAAAATGTTAATAATTTTTTACTTACTAACATTTAATTTTTTTTAATTTTTATTGTAAATTGATAACAATCATTTAAATCTGTTTCTTCTAATGATATATTAAATCCTTTCATACTTAATGTATCTTTAGCATCACGGATTTCATTGATTGCAGTTTTTAAATCTATTCCCATTTTTTCTTCAACCTTAGTGTGATATGCTGGGTCTAATGTATCAATAAGATTAACTGGGTCAAAGTTATCGTCATTTAAATTTATTTCTGGTTTAATATCTATTACTGGATTTGTCCCAAAATTAGAATTGAAGTTTAATGCTGCCTCTTCATTTGATGTTAATTCTTGCTTTGGCTCTGTTACATTAATATTAATTGTTGGTTCATTTTTTATAGGATTATCTTCTACTTTTGGCATTACCATTTCAGGCATAGGCTCTGGCTTATTGAAATTTTCATTTATTTTAGGCATGTCTAAATTTATAGCTGGGGCTTGTAAATTTATTTCTTCCATATTCATGTTTACTTTTTCATTTTCTAAAAAATTAAAGAAATTGCCTTTTGATTCATTTGTCGCTTGCTCAACTGGAATAACTTCAGGATTAAACATTCTTTCTCTTTCAATTTCCTGAAGCTTTTTAGCGATGTCACTATCTTCATTTATTTTTGGTAATTCTGTCGCTTCTTTTCTAATTGCCTCAATATCTAATGATCTAACTAATGGAATGTCTGTATCATCATCTTCATTATTTGACGAATTATCACTCATTTGTGATTTAAGAGCATCATCTAATTGTCTTACTGTTAAACGTTCAGCGATGATTTTTTGTAACCACTTTTTTTGATCTTCCGGATTTGATAATACTAATAATGACCTTGCATGTCTTTCACTGATTTGATTGTTTAATAAAGCTTGTTGCACTTCTTCATCTAAATTTAATAGTCTTAATTTATTTGCAATAGCACTTTGAGATATGCCCATCTTTTTAGCAAGTTCACTTTGGGTTAAATATCCTTTATCTAATAAGTTTTTGTAACTTCTCGCTTCTTCAATAGGAGTTAAATTTCTTCTTTGAACATTTTCAACTATTGCTACTTCAGCGCTTTGGTTATCATCAATGTTAGATACAATAGCCGGAACTGTACTTAAACCTGCCATTGTAGCGGCTTTATATCTTCTTTCTCCAGCGATTATTTCATACTTATCATTTACACGACGTAATACTAATGGTTGAATAATGCCATGTTGTTTAATAGAAGATGCTAGTTCCTCTAATCCACGGTCGTCAAAAGTTAATCGTGGTTGAAAACGATTGGGAATTATGTCCTCAATAGGTACTTGTAGTACTCTTTCCTCTAAATTCATTATAATCAGCCCCTATTTTTACTTATACTTTATTGTAGCATTTTTTGTTAGGTTTTGCAATTCTTAATATAGTTTTTAATTTAAAAAGTAATCTTTTATTGATTACTTTAAACTGCTAAATAGATTTGTTTCTTTTAAACTTGGATAATATGTATATATCTCTTCTTCTAAATATAAGGCTTTTTTATAAATATTAGGATAGTTTTTTATAATGCTATTTTCATTGCAAGAACATATATTTTCAAATATTCTGGCTCTATCTTCGGTAGCATATGTATGCGAATATTTATCTATAAAATATATATTTTCTTTGTTTTCTTCATTAATTGTATAATTATATATATATTCTTTGGTATAAGAGTCATTATAACTAAAATCTTCGGG
>CANDSI010000286.1 GCA_947388575.1 uncultured Mycoplasma sp. | reverse complement strand
GTTTAGTAGCATTTGCAAGTCTTTTAAATTTAGAAATATCATTGCTACTAACATTCGCAATGCCCCAAACAGGAGTTAAATTAATATTTTGATTCTGTAATAATTTAATAATTTCGACTATTCTATTAGCTTCTTCAAAATCACTTTCTATTACTGCCCAAGCTTTATCACCTACTGCGCTTGTAGATTTAATAGGCAAATTTGCAACACCAGTATAATTGGTAACTTTATTAGCCATTTCATCCAAATAAGCATATAATTCTTCTATCAATTTTTCATTTTCTTTTATTTTATCATTATCAGGATTTAAATTTTTTAATATTTTTGAATTACTTAATAAATCAATTATCTTATCTTTATCTTCACTTAATACATAAACAGAATCCCAAACATTTAACAGACTTAAATCACTAGCATTTGCTTTATTTAACACTTTTAATATATCTAATAATTTATCATATTCAATTCTATACTCAGATAACAATTGGATACCATTTTGTGTCTTTTTAGCTCCACCTCTAGCTCTACCACGTTCCTCTAAGATCTTCATAGCTTCTTGGATTTTAGCTATAAATTCATTATTAGTTTCCCTAGCAATATCAGTTTCTTTCTTTTCAGGAGCTTTAATATACCCATATAATTTAATATTTGGTAAAATTGTAGAAGTTAAAATATCCTTTTGTTCTTCTGTAACCATCATCATATTATCAAGAACCACTAATTTACTAAATTCCTCAACATTATTAGCATGTTTTAAAATTAAAACTAAACGATACAGACTATTATATTCTAAAACATCATTTGCTAAAACATAATTATGATCTAAAGCTGGGGTTTTATCAGTTTCTTTAGATGTTCTTAAAAAGCTTTGTCTTATTGCCTCCATTTGTTCTTCAGCATGTTTTATTAATGATTCATTAACTTTTTTTCTTGATGCATTTATTTGGTCTGTAATAATAGAACTATTCTCTGACAAACGCTTAACTTCAGTATTAAGTTCATCTACTTTGTCTTGCCATTCTTTAGTATTCTCTCTATTAAGATATAAATCATTCAAGTTTCTTACTGTCAATTTATAAGCATTATCAACAGAATTATAACTTCTAACTAAGTTTTTAAATCTTTCTACTTCATCTTTAGTTTCTAAAACAAATTCTGAAGCTTTAGAAATATAAAACTCTTCATTTTCTATTTCTACTAGCTTAGTTAAAGATTCATAAACTGGTGTAATAGTATCAGTATCATTTTCTATAACCTGATTAAACTCTAATTCATAATAATTATCACATAAACGTTCAAATTCTCTTTCGCGTCCAGCTCTTATCTTAACTCCTGGCCTTACTTCTACAAAACCTTCAGCTAAATTTTGTCCCTCTTTAATAATAGCTAATAAATCAGTCTCTAATTTTTCACGAACTTCATTCATTTTTATACCCACTTTCATAATAAAAACACAGGGAAACCCCAAAATCTATTTAATTATACCATACATATAATAATTACGCAAGAATGTAAACACAAAACTTACACTACAAAAAAACAAAAAAATATGATATTATATATATTATAGAAAGAGGTTATAAAATGAATCCTAGTATTTTTAGAGAATATGATATTAGAGGCACTTACCCTGAAACAATTAACGAAAATATTGCTTACACTATCGGTCGTAGTTATGGTAGTTATTTAAAAGAAAAATTAAATCAAGAAACATGTATTGTTTCGCATGATAATCGTTTATCTAGCCCTGCTATCGCAGCTTATCTTATAAAAGGTATCACTGACAGTGGTTTAAATGTATACAATTATGGATTAACTACTACTCCAATGCACTATTACGCCAGATATTTACATAATTTATATGGCATTATGGTTACAGCTAGTCACAACCCCAAAGACGATAATGGTTTTAAATTTTCTTTTGATAATTTAGCTAATGCTCGAGGAGAACAAATAGAAGATTTTAAAAACTATACATTTGCTGGCAAATTTCTTCAAGGAATTGGTAAAGTATCAAGTGGCAATATTACTGATAAATATGTTGAATTTTTACGTTATGGTCTAGAATTTGGTAGACGAAAAAGAAAAGTAGTAATTGATATTGGTAATGGCACAACATCTATTGTAGCAAGAAAAGTATTTGAGCGTGTTAATGTTGAATTTAATATGTTATTTGAGGAAAACGATGGCCATTTTCCTAATCATCATCCTGATCCTAATGTTGAAGAAAATTTAACAGCTTTAAAACAAGAAGTTTTAAAAAACAAAGCTGATTGTGGTATCGCTTTTGATGGAGATGGTGACCGAGTTGGCATAATAGATGAAAAAGGAAACTATGTTCCTATTGATCATTTCATGATTTTAATCATAAGAGACATTATATCTAAAGTAAAAAACAAAACTTTTCTTTATGATGTAAAATGTTCTAAAGCTTTAGAAGATGAAATTAAAAGATTAGGCGGAACACCATTTATGTATCGAACTGGAGCAAGTTACACGCAAAGTAAAACTAAAGAAGACAATCTTCCATTTGGTGGTGAATATTCTGGACATTTATTTTTCC
>CANDSI010000285.1 GCA_947388575.1 uncultured Mycoplasma sp. | reverse complement strand
GTATTGTAATAAAGGAGATGTAATCGCAGTTAAAGGTAGAATTGAAACTACTATAATTGATAAAGTTAAGCATAGTAATGTAATTGCAGAAAAAGTAACATTCTTATCTAACAAAGTAAAAGATGAATAAAATTTGTATCGATAGAAATATCTATTTTATAATTAGAATTGGTGATATGTATTATGAGAAGTCGAGCATTATTTTATAATCAAGAGGAAGATAAAAGAATAACTTTTTCTTTTGTTAATCATATAAAGAGAATAAACTCTAATAAAACGGTATTATACTTGAGTTGTGTTAATTCTAAAGAATATCTGTTAAACAAGTATAAAGTGTTAAATAGAGCGAATATAACCCTAATAAGCGATACTTCTCTATTACTTGAGGATATAGAAAAATACATACTCCAGTATAAACCAAAGTATGTATTTGTTGATTATTTTATAATGGTTGATAGTTACAATTTTCGTATTCAAGGTAAAAAACTTTATTATATAAGGAATATGCTCGAGGATTTAGAAAGTAAATATAATGTAGTTGTATTAGTAGCACTTAATAAAATATCCTAGATTAGATTTTATGTCATACGCCTATAAGGTTTTTAGGCGTATGTTTTTCTTTGTTTGGGTTAGAAAGTTTTTCTAATTCAGTTTTTTTATTTTCGTTGTTTTGGCTAAGGAAATGTTTCTCTAAATATCTTTTATTTAAATTAGAAAAATGTTCCTCTATGTATTTATCATTTTCACTTTTTCGTAAGGTATGTGCTAATGATTTTGATATTTCAGAAACTTTGAATAGCAATAGTAGTAACTCATCTTCTAAATTTTCATTGTTTGCATGTTCTAGTTTTTCCATTATAATTTTATGTGGTTTTTTATTTTTATCAAAAATTGCATATTTATTAAGCATTGTTAAGAACAGGTTAAATAACTCGGGTTTAGTGCTAAGTAAGTAATTTAATACAGATATAGCAATTTTATTGTTATTATTTATTTCTTCAAGATTTTTAATAGCTTTATCGGATAAACCTATTTTTTCTATAATTTCGTTGTATTCTGGTTTTAAATTATTAGATTCTCCATAAATGTAGTCTAATGAAACATTAAATATTTTTGTGTATTCTAAAGCCATATCAATAGTTAGTCCTCTCACTGCTCTTTCTATTTGTGATATTGTATGCCCTCCGGTTTCTCCATCTAATGCGGTTTTTAGTATATCTCTATTCTTTAATACTTCTGCTAATTCTTTTTGAGATAGTTTGGCTTCTTCTCGTAAATTTTTAAGTCTTATACCTATTTCTTTTTGTTTTGATTTTTCCATTGGTTATATTTCACCCTTTCCTTATTATTATAATAGCACATTATGGATAAAAAATGTATATTTTTTTAAAAATAATGGTAAAAAAGTATTGAAAGTATAAAAAATGTGTGTTATATTTAAACTGCAAAGGGCAAAAAAAGACCATAAAAGCATCGGGTCCTTCCTAAAAACTGACTATTTTATATCCAGTTGCTCTTTGCAAAATCTTATGAGAAAGGAGGTATATAATGTTTAATTCATCAGAAGATGTAAAAAGCTCTAATTTAGGTGCAACTAATTTAGAGCAAAATGATGTAAACATCTCAAATACATCTAATGATATTATATCACAAGATGATATGGATACACAACTAGATGATGGTTGGCTTTTCCAAGATAACATAGAGATATTTGATGTAAATCATGAAGAACCATTAAATATTATGCAAATGGCTTTGCAGAAATCTATCGAGAAAGAACATGCTATGATACCCGATAATGTGGTTCTTCCATGTTCTATTGATAGAGCAGAGTATTATTATACGAGCAGTTCTAATACACCCGTTGTTAAATTAATTTGCTTAGTTAATGATGGTACTCCAAATGTGAAAAGCATTGAGGACTTATTCTTCTTAGGTAATGATTATATTGAGAACACGATAGATAGATTAAATTCTGTACTATCTCGTTTCAATTATCATTTAACAACAAATGATGTTCGAGATGTTTCTACTATAACTGAAGCGATTAATCGTTTGCATGGTAGACAAGCTAAGATTAAACAATATGAAAAGAACAACGACAAGAAGTATTGGTATTACCAAGCTTAGTTTTAGTTCTTTATTGAGAGAGTAATTTAAATAGAAAATATAATCGTAGGCGTTGCTCTCTCGCCTTAGCGATTATATATAATGAAAGAGGTAAATTATGAAAAATGTAAATAAAAAAATAAAAAGTATAGCAGTATGGAGTAAAGAAACTCCATTACCTAAAATGAAATTTTTTGAAGAGGAGATAAAAGGTATAAGAATGGATGGAATTCAATACAATATGTATTGCTTTGATGATAAGTTTTTAACTCCATCTACTTATAATGATTTGGTTTTAATTTTAAACACCGATAAATTGAATAAGTGTACGATAGAAGAATTATTAAAACCAGATTTTAGACTTTATAAAGTTGGTTTAGAATATGATGACACTACATATGAAGAATTTCAGTCTGGAATAAGTGATTGTCCTTGTTGTGGAATGTATTATACAGAAGTAGAAGAAAAT
>CANDSI010000284.1 GCA_947388575.1 uncultured Mycoplasma sp. | reverse complement strand
CTGGTACTGGAGTAGTAACAGAATATATGATAAATGATTATGAAAAATATATAATTAATGATTTTTTATATTCAAATGAAGTTATATATAAAGGCTTTTTATTGCAAGAAGAATATGATATGGATAAACTTATAAAAATAGTAGGAACATATAACAAAACTAATAAAACAAAATTAAAAGACAATTATGTTTCAACTAATTTTGGAGATAAATATTTCAACAAATATGATGCTAAGTTAATAGGAAAGATAAGAGAAGAATTAGAAACTAGTATTTCTAAAAAAGAAATAAATAGTAAAGAATATTATATTTTACTTTCATCTTTATTATTTTCGATAGATAAAATTGCTAATACATGTGGGCATTATGATGCATATAGAAAAATAGATAATATAGAGAGTAAGTTTAAATATGAATTAATTCTGCCTAAACAACTAAAAGAAAAACAAAAAATTGAAATTTATAGGGAAGATTCAAATAGTTTAGCCAAGAAAATAAAAGCAGATATTGCTTTTATAGATCCTCCATATAATTCAAGACAATATAGCAGATTTTATCATGTCTTAGAAAATATAACTAAATGGGAAAAACCAGAACTATATGGAACTGCTTTGAAACCAAAAGAAGAAAATATGTCAGAATATTGTAAAACATCTGCACCAAAGGCTTTTAAAGATTTAATAGATAGTTTAAATGTTAAATATGTAGTTGTTACATATAACAATACATATAATTCAAAAAGTTCCTCTTCTAAAAACAAAATAACACTAGAAGAGATAAAATCGATATTAGATGAGAAAGGAGAAACAAAAGTATTTGACAAGCCATATAAATTTTTTAATGCAGGAAAAACAGAATTAAAAAATCATAAAGAATATGTATTTATTACAAAGGTGGAAAAATAATGAATAAAAAGGAAACAATAAGATCTCCCTTCTTTTATGTTGGAGACAAATATAAATTAATGCCACAATTAAAAAAATTATTTCCTAACGATATAAACAATTATATAGAGCCATTTGTAGGGCGGAGGAAGTTCATTTCTTAACTCTTCAGGAAAAAAATATCTATTAAATGATGTTGATAGTAGTGTAGTATCACTCCATAAAGAATTGGGAAAATATGTAGGCAATTCAAAAGAATTATTAGAAAAATTATATAGCATAATTGATTATTATGGACTTAGTTGTTCCTATAGAGGAATCAATGTGCCAGAAGAAATGAAGAAAAAATATGTAAAAACATATTATTCTAAATATAACAAAGATGCTTATTTAAAAATGAGAAAAGATTATAATAAGAACAAAGATAATGTTTTATTGCTGTACTTACTATTAATATATGGATTTAATCATATGCTTCGATTTAATGCAAAAGGAGATTTCAATTTACCAGTTGGAAATGTAGATTTTAATAAAAATGTTTATATAGCATTAATTAATTATTTAAATTTTAGAAAAAACAATAAAGTAGTTTTTGAAAATGCTGACTATCAAAAATTTCTTAATAATATAGAGATAAAAGAAAAAGATTATGTATTTTTAGATCCACCATATCTAATATCGATGAGTGAATACAATAAGTTATGGAATGATAAAAAGGAAGTTGAGTTGTGTAACTTTTTAGATAAATTAGACGAAAAAGGAATTAAATTTGGAATAACTAATTTAATATATCACAAAGGAAAAGAAAACGAAACGTTTAACAATTGGTCAAAAAAATACCATGTATATGATATTAATAGTAATTATATTAGCTTTCATGATAACACAGTTAAAAAAGATTCGAAGGAGGTATTTGTTACTAATTATGAATGTAAGAAAACAAGAATATAAGCCATTATTATTTACTACCACAGTTAGAAATCCAGAAAGAATAAAAGATTTTATAAAAGTAATTACAAACTACAATAACAAAATTTTAACGAATGAAATTATCATGAAAATAGTAAGAGATATAATAGCGGGAAAATACTATTATACAAGGTATGAAAAAAATAAGCCAGAACTAAATACAATCTATAGAGATACAGAAGCAATTTTTTCAGAAGAACAACTTGATGAAATTATAAAAAATAGCCCACAAGATCATAAAGAAGCTGGATTTGACAAAGGATGGCCTTCTAGATTTGATACATGGTATAATTTTATAAAAGAATTAGGATTTATTTATTATGAAATGAACAAGCCTATTGAAATTTCAGAAACAGGAAACTTATTATTAACAGCAGAATTCAATGGAAACCCAGAATTAGAAGAACAAGCCTTCTTAAATGCGTTAGTAAAATATCAAAGAAATAATCCTTTTAGAAGAGTATTGAATGAAAATGCACCATTTACACTAGTATTAGAAGTCTTAAAGTTAATAAAACAAGATCCTAATATGGGAAATGCAGGAATAAATATTAGAGAAATACCATTTTTCTTATGTGCAAAAGGAAATAATCCAGAGATCATTTATGAACAAATAAAAGCATTAAGAAATAAATATGGATTTACCTATAGTGATGAAGTCGTATATGAACTATGTTTCGAAGAATTAGGAGTATCGAAAGAGAAAGAAAATAGATTTAAAATAACTAACATTAT
>CANDSI010000283.1 GCA_947388575.1 uncultured Mycoplasma sp. | reverse complement strand
AAATTTTTAGATAGTAATGAAGTTGGCAGATTAATAAATGCTTGTAGAAATACAGATATTTATATACCAATTATGATAGCAATAGCAACTGGTATGCGTAGAGGCGAAATATTAGGTTTAAATTGGGAAAATGTAGACTTAAATAACGGAGTAATAAAAGTGATACAGGCTTTATATCCAACTAAAGAGGGTTTGGTTATATTACCACCAAAAACGGAAAGCAGTGTAAGAGATATAAGTGTACCATTGACTTTAGTAAATATCTTAAAAGAATATAAAGAAAAACAAGAAAAGTTTAAGAAGTGTTTAGGAGAAGAGTACAACATTAATAATCTAGTATGCTGTACTATTGAAGGGAAAGCGATACACCCAACAACACTAAATCATAAATTTAATAATTTGCTAAAAAAGAATAATTTACCCATAGTTAGGTTTCATGATTTAAGGCATTCACATGCGTCACTATTACTTAAAGAGAAAGTTCCTGCAAAGGTTATATCGGAAAGGTTAGGGCATAGCAATGTCAATATTACTTTAAATTTATATTCACACGTATATAAAGAAACTAATATGGAAGTTGCAAACACTTTTGACAAGTTCCTAAATGTTGGTTAGCAAATGGTTAGCAAATTAGTAAAAAGTGCCAAAATAAAAAGAGTAAGGAAAACGTTGTATCCTTACTCCGGCTTGGTGCAGATGGCCGGAATCGAACCGGCACGGGAGGTAAGTCCCGCAGGATTTTAAGTCCTGTGCGTCTGCCAGTTCCGCCACATCTGCATTTATTAAACTGGCAAAAATTATTATACTATAATTTGAATAAAAATGTCAATACTTTATATGAAATTTGTAAAAATAAAAATTAATAAAATACTTTCAAAAATTGTTGAAGAATTTGAAAGAATATGATATAGTTAAAACATAAATCTAATAGGAAAGAGTGATTATATGGCAAAACGTGGCAGAAGATATGATGATGAACCAAAACTAAATATGAAGAAAGTATTTGGGGTAATTTTAGTATTTGTACTGATTATTTTTAGCATAATTATGATACGTAATATGCTAAAAAATGATTCCGAGCGTGCAAATGGTAAAATTGAAAATGTATATTACTATGCCATATATGATAATGGAAAATGGGGAGTAATGAATTCATATGCAGAAATAGTTGTAAAAGCTAAGTATGATGAAATGATAGTTATTCCAAATCCAGCACAAGATATTTTTGTTTGTACAACAGATGTAGACTATGGAAATGGGAATTACAAAACAAAAGTAATAAACAGCAAAGGTAAAGAAATAATTAAAGATTATGACAAGATAGAAGCTATTGCAAACTATGATACAGAAAAAAATATCTGGTATGAAGATAATGTATTTAGAGTGCAAAAAGACGGAAAATATGGTTTAATTAATTATTCAGGCAAAAAATTACTAGAATGTGAATATGATAGCATAAATCCAATTTATGGAATAAAAAATAGCTTAGTTGTAGAAAAGGAACGGAAAATTTGGGCTTTCAGATGATTCAGGTAATATAGTAATCGAGCCTAAATACAAGAAAATAGAAAAAATAGGTGATGACTATAAAAATGGATATATAGTCACAGGTGAAGATAACAAATGTGGAGTAATTGGGTTTGACAAGATTAATATTTTAGATACAAAATATGAAGACATAAAAAGTATAACTGGAGAGAACCTTTATGCTGTAAAAGAAAATGGCAAATATGTAGTTGTAAATAAGTCAGGTGAAAAGAAGTTTAATAAAGAATTTACAGACATCCTAGAGATAAATAATGAAGGAATAGTTGCAAAAACAAACACAAAATGTGGAGTAGTAGACTTAGAGGGAAACACAAAAATAGATTTCAAATATGATGAATTAAAACATACAAAAGGAAATAATTTTATTGCCAAGGAAAGTGATAAATATGGAGTTGTAAATATAGAAGGTACAGTAGTATTTCCAATAGAAAGTACACAAATAGAGTATGTTAATTCAGGAAACTTTATAATTGTAGCTTCTCAAAAGGATGGAAAAGCTGTTTCGAAGATTTACGATGAGAATTATCAAGAAAAAATAACAGGCGATATATTAGAAATAAATACTTCAAAAGGTTATATCAAAGTAAAAGTAGATGACGACTACAAATACTATAATTTTAAATTTGAAGAAAAAGCAGCGTCTGGATTACTTACAACAAATAAACTATTTGTTAGCAAAAAAGACGGAAAATATGGTTTTATAGACGAAAGCGGAAAAGTTGTAGTTGATTATATATATGATGATGCAACAGAGCAAAATGCAAGCGGGTATGCAGGTATAAAAAAAGATGGCGTATGGGGTTCAATTGATTTGAATGGAAAAGTAGTTGTAGAGCCAAGATATAATTTAGATAAAAATGCCAAAATAGATTTTATAGGTTCTTGGCATTTATGTGAAGATACTAATGCAAATTATTATTTAGATGCATAATGAGTTGTAACTGTATAGTACTAAAGAAAGGAAGTAAAAGCTATGGAACTAAAAATGAAATATAGTTATAGCTACTTTATATATCCTTATGTAATACAAGAGAAAAACTATAGAAAATACATAGAAGGAT
>CANDSI010000282.1 GCA_947388575.1 uncultured Mycoplasma sp. | reverse complement strand
TAATTAGTGATACAAATAACGCTTCATTACTGTCTGTTCTTATTTCTAAATACTTTTCAATATACATTTTACTTTTAGCATTAAAATATACTTCTCTTTCGCTATTACCTTTTCCTAGAACAACACAACTTCTATCTTACAAATTCAAATCTGAAATATTTAATCTTGTAAGCTCACCAACTCTCATTCCAGTAGAAATTAATAATTCAAGCATTGCTAGAACTCTTATATTAGAACAAGTATCTCTTAATTTTTCTTCTAACTTTATTCTTTGGTTATCATCTAAAAAATCTTTGTTTTATAAATTAATTCTTTGATAAATAACTCTTTCCATTATATTCCTTCTACTACAAGCAGGTAAATATAAGTTCATTTGATTTTTTAAGTAATGAATTGTCTGTCTAATAATATTTACTTTTTAATTTATCTAATATTTCTTTTAAATTGTATATAATTTCTTCTTTATTATCTAAATTTATAAATTGATTAGATTCTTCTATAAATTTATCCTTTGAATATCTTCTAACAGAATGCTTAACATTTTCGCCTTCCCATTTATATCTTGGAAAAACATGAGCATGTACAAATTCGTCTAAATTTCCTAATATTTCATAGTTAATTTTATATGGATTATATACTTTTTTAATGGCATCTCCTACTAATGTCATATCAATTAAAAATTGTTTTCTTTCATTTATGTATAAATCATTTAGAGATGTGATATTATCTTTATATAGCAAAACACAATAACCTGGTAAAAATTGTGTATCACCAATTACAACATACCCTGATTTTAATTCTGTAATTAATGTAGGTTATCTAAAATTTGCATACAACATGCTGCAACTCTTAACATATGCATTTATAAATGTTCTGGTAATTTATATTTTTTGTAAATTTCTATTATATTCATTTTTTAATTCTCCTATCTATTAGTCAATATGATTATAGTATAAATAAAATAAAAAATAAAGAACCATAGCAACATTTTGTCCACTTTGTCATCATAAAAACAGTTTAATAAATTTATCATTAAATTGTCCCTTTTGGTAAGATATTCGATAGCATACGCTATTGCCTACTTACCTCCACTCACAAAACTATCAAATCAATATTTTAAACTCTTCTATTTTCAACGGTTCTCTTACTTCACTACTTATCAAATTTTACTACCTCAAAAATCACTTAAAATTTGATACTTTTTAGTACAAAAAATTTTTTTATTTATGAAATATTTTAAGCACAAAAATACATACTTTACTAATTTTTATTCAATAAAGTATGTACTTTTATTTTAAATTATATTTGAATCCAAATCATTTTATCTCGCATATTTCACTTGGTGTCTACTTTGGAATATTCCTTCTGGTATATCATGTAAGCAAATTGCTATTGCTAAACTCAATCCCAATGTCATAGAGGCTTCAAATCCAGAGCCGAATTGCTAATCCCTCTGGAAAATTGTGGATAGCTAATCCTATGGATATAATAATCCCAGTTTTCAATAGTGTATTGTTTTTTTCTTTTATTACTTTGTTAACTTTAAATTTCTTTTCTACTAATACATCACAAAATATCATTGTTATAATTCCTACAACAATGCCTATTACTACATTTGTTATAACACTTATACTTAGTGCCTCTGGTATTAAATCGAAACATATTACTGCCATCATTAAACCAGAAGCAAAAGATAAAACAAAGCTTAAAAACTTATTGGAACATTTTTTTATTACTACACCAATTATACCTCCTAATGTAGTACCAAATGTTCCAAAAAACAAACCTAAAAAAGTAGTTTTTAGTATCTCGTGCATCTTTTTCTCCTTAATCTTGATTTTATTCTATTTTATTTTAAAAAATTGATTTTATTCAAAAAAAACACCTTAAATATTAATGGCTAATATTTAAGGTATCTATTTTTTATTCTTCTTCTCCTTTTAATCTTTCTGCTCTATCTGCTGCAATTAAATTATCAATCATTTCATCAATATCTCCATTTAGGAAGTTTTCCATTTGATATATACTCATTCCTATTCTATGATCTGTAATTCTCCCTTGTGGATAGTTATAGGTTCTTATTTTTTCACTTCTATCACCTGAACCTACTTGTGTTCTTCTAGCATTGGTAATTTCACTGTCCTGTTTCTCCTTCTCGATTTCATACAATTTAGTTCTAAGCATTTTCATGGCATTATCTTTATTTTGGAATTGTGATCGTTCCGTTTGACATTCTACTACAATTCCTGTTGGCTCATGAATTAATCTTACGGCAGATGATGTTTTATTAATATGTTGACCTCCAGCCCCTGAAGCCCTAAACACTTCCATTTTAATATCAGCTGGATTAACTTCTATTTCTACATCTTCTACAACTGGTAATACAGCAACGGTTGCTGTAGAAGTATGAATTCTTCCACTACTTTCTGTGTCTGGTACTCTTTGTACTCGATGAACTCCACTTTCAAATTTCAGTCTACTATAAACACCTTTACCTGTTATCATAAAAGATACTTCTTTATATCCTCCCAGTCCTGTTTCATTTTCATTTAATACTTCTAATTTCCAATGCCGTTTTTATGCAAACCAGGTAGAAAATCTAAATAAACTTCCTGCAAAAAAACCTGCG
>CANDSI010000281.1 GCA_947388575.1 uncultured Mycoplasma sp. | reverse complement strand
TTACATTCTCTAATAATATTCTCTTATTATCTTCTACTTTTTCTTTGATTTTTTGATAATCACATGCTGTTTGACAAACTGAAAAAAAGTCTAAGTTCTCATCCCACATACTTTTTGTATCAGGATTAATGTTTACTCCAATTCTCTGCCTATGACATGATTTTAATAAATATTGAAGAATATCTTTGCTTGCTGTTTTAATATAAATGTCTATATTTGGATATAAGTCGGTCATATCTAAAACTTGTTTTAAAGATTCTTCTGTTGAATCTTCCTCATTTAAATTTAATACTAGCATTTTACAAGAGTTTTCAAAAATATTAAGTGCATCTTGTAATTCTAAAATCGGATGGTTTCGGACTCTTTTACCAAAATTTCGTCTTTGTAAATTATGTAAGGTTAAATCGCTAATTTTTTCCTTTCCATGATCTACTGTCGGAGTAGCGTACGCTACTAACTTCTGATCTTTTGTGTGATAAATATTCAAAGATACTCCTGCTAGTTTTTCATCTTGCATGGCAAGTAGCAAAGCATCTTTTGTGTAATAAGGAACGGTGGTTGTACTAATTCCCCCATTAATTACTTGTTTCATATTTTCCTCCTTATTTTATTTTATGAGTTACGTAAAAGAGAATTGCTTTTTTATTTAAAACTTTACTTTTGCAGCAAAAACGAGCAAACCCATATCGTACCTAGGCTAGCTCGTTTTTTATTTGTTGTACACCAACTTATATTTACGATTATTTAAACAATTTTTTAATTTCAGATAATGTTAGATATTTTCTTGATAAATCTATATTGAATTCTTTCTCTAAATCTTTGATAACATCATTAGTAAATGATTGTAAATATATATCATGTTCTATATGATTACTAGTATAACTTCTTAGAGTTTCTATTATTTTCTTAAATGAATACTTTCCCTTAAGTCTTGTTTCAATAAGTCTAGTGATTACTAATGCTATAAAGCAAGTAAGAAAATGTCCTTGGATATGTTCTGCTAAACTTACCCATACAGGTCTATCTTCTAACCCTGATTTGGTGACTTTAAATGTTTCTTCTATTTTAGATAATCCACGATATATATTTCTTATTTCTATATCACTTAAATTTTCTTCACTAGTTACTATCGAATAGTAACCATCATATTTTTCTTCTTCTCTTATTTTTTCTTCATTTAATGATAATAAATTAGCATTAGCAATTACTCCTGTATCTTTAACGAATTTAAGATTATTTACATATCCAGAGACTCCATAAGAAGTAGCTTTTGTATATTTTTCTGGATGTGATATTAAATCATTTGCTTTTTTAATAATCATATCTCTATCACGTTTTTGCTTATCAGCATATTTTTGAGAATAGTATACCATTTGCTTTTGGTCTACTAATACTGACTGTCTTTTTTTATTTCCTGATTCAGTTTTGCCCTTATCTTTTCTTATAACATACATTTTTTTAGGATGTATTCTAGATTTGTGTTTAAATGTAATCTCCTTACCATTATCATCTTTAATTTTTTCAATGATATAACTATCTTGATTTAATACCCAAGCCTTGAATTCGTCATCTGCACCTCTTACAGATTGACCATATACATAGCCATTCTTTTTTAGTGATTGTTCTAAGGTTAGACCAGATATTTGAATTATATTATCAGAGGTGTTTAAACCTCTGTCTGCAACTACTATAGTTCTATCTAAATCAAAATCATTTTTAGTTCTATTAAAGATAGGTATAAGAGAATTTTTTTCAGATTCATTACCGGGAAATAAATCATATGAAAGTGGTATAAAAGAAGCATCCATAAGAAGTCCCATTTCAACTATAGGATCTGGTCTATGATTTTTTTCTGGTCCTCTTTTTCTTAAACCTTTTTGATTAATAATAGGAATACCATCTTTATCAAGTTTAACATTACCTTGTTCATCATAATCGAAGATATCTTCATCATTGTATTCAATTTCAAAATAGTAATTAGTACAATCATAATAAGTAGTAGAAGTATCTCTTTCATAAGTTTCATTAGTGTTTTCCCACATAACTTTTTGAATATCGTTTTTTAGATTATTAAGATGTGAAAGGCTTCTATATATATCATCAAGAGAAAAATCATATTTTTCAAATAGTAAGTCTTTATTTTCGTAAGTTGCTTTTTTAGAAGCAGGATAGATAATTCTCATATAAACGAGGAATGAAAGGATATCGTTAAGATTGTATTGTATTTTAGACTTTTTTTGATAATTAGCTAATAAAGAAGAAAGACCAAGATTTTTATAGATAATTTTAGCAATAGAATAGCCAAGATTTTTAGTTTTAGAGTTGCAATCAATTTTTTGTGTATTTAAATTTTTAATGGTATAATTTGTAACTTCTTCATTGGATTTTTGCTTAGCTATTTCTTTAAAGTGAGTGATGGGGTCATCGTATTGCTTTTTTAAATCTTCTAACCAACCAATATTTTCTATAGTTTTTTGTTTTGATTTACCATTTTCATCTCTGTAGCCTTGTACAAAAGATAAAAATATTCGTCCTTGTCTATTTAAAGTTTGTTTTAAAAACATATTCATCAACTACCTTATGATTATATTATATCATACGTGCATTGACGTGCGCAACACAAAAATGTA
>CANDSI010000280.1 GCA_947388575.1 uncultured Mycoplasma sp. | reverse complement strand
GCCAGATTCAGAGAAGGTATTAATTGATGTAAATATAATTTTTAAAATATTATTTAGAAAATGGAATTTTGACTTTTAATATAATTTATAGTACAATACAAAACCAATAAGGGGGAATAATTTATGGAATATAAATTAAAATCAGTTGCACTTCATATTACAAATGAATGCTCATGTAAATGCCCAATGTGTTATTACATTAAGGAAGGGCAAATTAAATGTGAAGGAAAATTAGAAGTATTAAAAGAAATAGCTTTAGAATTAAAAAAAGCAGGAGTTGAAGAAATTAATTTAGTAGGTGGAGACCCTGCCGAATATTCTAAAGTTCAAGAATTAGTAGAATATTTACATAATCTTGGTTTTAGACTTCCGATTTTATCTAATACTCATAATTATAAGAATACGTCTATTGAAAGAATTACACCATTTGTAACATCTTTAGAAGGAACATTTCACGCAGCAACAGCCATAGAGCACGATGCTTTCAATGGAACTAGGGGCTCTTATGAAATGATGTTAGAAAATTTAAAAAAATATAGCAAACTTAAAAATCAGAATCAAAATATAGGTGCAGTATTAAATGTAATGAATCACAATTACAATAGATTATTTGATATTATAAAAAGTTTATTAAAACAAGGCTTAGAATTAGATTATGTTCTAATACAAAGAATAGGCTTATATGGTAAAGCTAAAGGGGCAGAAGAAGAAAAATTATTAAGAGATAGAATAGCAACAGCTTTTTCTCAAATAGACCTTATAAATAAAGAACTTGGAGTTGAATCATTAATGGTTGATGCTTTTCCTCTTTGTTTAATTCCAGAAGAATATCATAAATATTTAGAAAGATGTGATTGGGGTTATGGAACTGCATGTATTGATATGAACGGAAATATATCTCGATGTGCAGTAGCAGACCATACAGGAGAAAACTTATTAGGCAATGTATTAGAAACGTCTGTTACAGATATTTGGCAAAATTCTCCAACTTTAATTCACTTTAGAAATAAAGATTATTTGAGAGAAGAATGTCAAAGTTGTAAAAATCTAACTCAATGTGGAGGTGGTTGTCCTATGAGTAGTGGGGATAACATATTATCAAATGATGCACTTTTAAGAGTTAGAAATAAATAACCTAAAACCGAATATAAAAAATAAAATATATAATAAACTATAAAGATAATATATAGATAACAAATAGATAATAGCATGACATCATCACCAAATTTTAGTATTTTATAAATAAAAGGAGATGATTTATATGGCTAATTTAACAACAGCGATAAATGTTAATGTTGACAAAAAAAATAAAGAAGCAGCTACTGAAATTTTAAAAGATTTAGGATTAAATATGAGCACTGCAATAAATATGTTTCTAGCACAAATAGTAAAAAGAAATGGAATACCATTCGAAATTAAAAATCCTAAGCCTAGTAAAGAGTTAATAGAAGCATTAGAAGAAGGTGAAAAAATAATCCAAGAAATAAAAGAGGGGAAAAGAACTGGATATCATAATGTAAGGCAAATGTTTGAGGATATACTAAATGAAGATTGATATTGAAAACACCATATATACAGTAGATACAACTAATAAATTTAATAAACAATTAAAAAAGTATTTAAGCAAGGTAAGGATATAGAAAAGCTGATTTATGTAGTGGAATGTCTAGCTAATAAAAAAACATTAGCTTCAAAATATAAAGACCATCAATTAATAGATGATAAAAACTATAAAAATTGTCGAGAATGCCACATAGAATCAGATTGGTTGCTTATCTATAAATATGAAGATAAAATTTAATATTACTTCTTTTTGCAACAGGAAGTCACAGTGAAATATTAGATAAATAGAGGATACTCTATTTTTTATTTATAAATAATATTTTAAATTAATAAAATATAATGGTGATTAATATAAAAAGAGTAGGTATAATAATACGTGAATTTAAAGAAAATAACATTGATTTTATTGGCACAAGAAAAGATTTGTTTTCAAGATTACAAGATTTTAATGTAAGTATAATTGGAATACCCATTAATATCGAATTTAACAAGCTTATAGAAGCTATAAACATATGTGATGGTATAATTTTATCTGGAGGAGAAAACTTTCATGAAAACGACTTTAAATTAGTTAAATATTTAATAGAAAAAAATATTCCCACATTAGGTATATGTTTAGGAATGCAAAGCATGGCTGAATATTTTAATGATAGAAGAGAAATAAAAGTTAATAACCACTATAGTACTAACAAATATGTGCATAAAGTAAAAATAAAAAAAGGAAGTAGATTATATGATATATTAAATAAAGAAGAAATACTAGTCAACAGTAGGCATCATACGGGAATACCATATACAAATATGCTGATAAGTGCTAAAAGTGAAGATAATATAATTGAAGCTGTTGAATTATCCCATTTAAAATTTTTTATAGGTTTAGAATGGCATCCTGAATCAATTAATGATAACAACAGTTACTTAATCTTTAAAAGCTTTATAAATAAGCTATAAACATAAAAAGGTATAGTTTTTAATCTAAATATATGATAGAATGAATATAGATTAGTTTTAAAAAAATTCAGGGAAGAGGTTAAAAATATGCCAAGAAAAGCAAATGAAACAAAAAATAAAGAAAG
>CANDSI010000279.1 GCA_947388575.1 uncultured Mycoplasma sp. | reverse complement strand
TCAGCATTAACAACAGGGGTTATTATATACAACAACAATAAAATTGGTAACAAGCTAAGTTATTCTGATTTATCAAAAGATGAAAAGCTTAATCAATTTTTAGAAATATATGCAAATATTACGTCTGATTACTATCAAGATGTAAATAAAGAGGAATTATTAGAAAAAGCAATAACTGCTATGATGAATTATTTAGGTGATGATTATACTGGTTATTTAAATAATGATAATACTAATGATTTAATGACTCAATTAGCTGGCAAATATAATGGGATAGGTGTAGCAATAAATAACGAGGATAAATCAATAACAAAAGTATATGATGATACGCCTGCGAGTAAGGCAGGAATTCAAGCTGGGGATATTATCGTTGGTGTAAATGATATTGATGTTAGTAATATAAGTGCTACTGAAGTAGTAAATATGATAAAGAGTAATAAAGAATATTTTACTTTGAAACTAAAACGTGGGGAAGAAATGTTAAGTGTATCAGTAAAAAATGAAAATATTATTTCTCCAAATATTGAGTATAATGTAATCGAAAATACTAAGATAGGTTATATGAGTATTGATGCCTTCTCAAGCACTTTAGACATCCAAATGGAGAAAGCTCTTAAAAAGTTAGAAAATGAAGGAATAACATCATTAATAATAGATTTACGCAACAATACTGGAGGATACTTAGATATGGCCAGTAAAGTTACAAGTATGTTTATTAAAAAAGGTGAAAAAATATATAGTTTAAATGAAAAGAATCAAGTAAACCATTATTTTGACGAAACAGATGAGCATCGCGAGTATCCCATAGTAATATTAACTAATAATAATACTGCTTCAGCATCAGAAATCATGGCAGCGGCATTAAAAGAAAGTTATGGAGCTGATTTGGTAGGGGAAACAACATTTGGCAAAGGAAAAGTCCAACAAACAATGAAATTAGATGATGGTTCTATGGTAAAATACACTTCTGCCTACTGGTTAACTCCAAATGGCACATGTATTGACGAAATTGGAATAACTCCAAATTATTTAGTGAGTAATGAAGAAATACTTGATGAAGAGGGAAGAGTAACTGAAATTATAGATAGACAACTAGAAAAAGCTATAAACATATTATCAGTAGAAAAAGGTTTAGAAACAGAAAATAATTAAGGATTAAGGCTATGGGTTTTATGAACCAAATTATAATTTTTGAATAAAATAATGATAATAAAATTGGAATGAATCACGAAAAATATAATCACAATTAAATACTAAAAAAAGTAAATTGTGATTTTTTTTAATATTTGGTATAATAACTTATATATGAAGGAATAGGCGAAAAAGAAAATGAAAAACATAGAAATAGGAGATAAACTGCAAATTCATTGTTATAAACATAATGGCCAGCTCCATCAACTGTGTGATGAAGCAATAGTTTTATATAATGATAATGAAAAGATTATCGTAGCCAATAATAAAGCTAAATTAACGGAAGCAGATGGTCGCAGTTATAGAGCCAAAGAACCAGCGATATTATTTTTTTATAAAAAGCATTGGTTTAATATAATAGGTCAACTAAAAGAATATGGTCTATTTTACTATTGTAATATAGCAACCCCTTATTTAATTGATGGCAATATTATAAAATATATAGATTATGACTTAGACTTAAGAGTTTTTCCAGATGGTGGCTTTAAAATTTTGGATTACAATGAATATAATTATCATAAAAGAATAATGAACTATCCAAAAGAAATACAACTAATAATAAAAAATGAACTTTCAAATCTTATAAATATGAAAAGAAATGATGAAGGACCATTTGAAAAAGGATTGGTCGAAAAATATTATCAAATATACAAAAATATAATAAATGAAGATTAAAAATGCAAAAATTAATAAAAAATAAAAATTTTTTTAAAACTGTCATAAACAGTTTTTTTTTACATAAGATATATAGAAAGTAATAAAAAATAGCCCAAAAATAAAGAAAAAATAAAAAAATGCAAAAAAAGTCGAAAAAAAATTAAAAAAGTGTTGACTTTGTGAAGGGTATTTGTTATATTACTTATGCACTTACGAAAAAAGCCCTTAAAAGCTTAGAAAAAAGTGTAAAAAAATTAAAAAAAGTTGTTGACAAAGCTTCGCAGAAATGGTATATTAGTTTCACGCGATGCAAAAAGAAGCAACGCAAGAAATGATCTTTGAAAACTAAGTTAAAAAGTCAATTTTGAGTAGCTTAGATTAAACTAAAATTTAATAGATTTAATAAATCGTTTTATTGAGAGTTTGATCCTGGCTCAGGATGAACGCTGGCGGCATGCCTAAGACATGCAAGTCGAACGAGGTGGCCCATTGAAGTCTGAGTGCTTGCACAAAGATGGATTTGGATTTTCCACCTAGTGGCAAACGGGTGAGTAACACGTGGGTTACCTGCCTCTAAGTTGGGGATAACAACTGGAAACGGTTGATAATACCGAATGTGCTCTACGGAGTAAAGAAGCCTTTAAAGCTTCGCTTAGAGATGGGCCTGCGGCGTATTAGTTAGTTGGTGGGGTAATGGCCTACCAAGACAGCGATGCGTAGCCGAACTGAGAGGTTAATCGGCCACACTGGGACTGAGACACGGCCCAGACTCCTACGGGAGACAGCAGTTA
>CANDSI010000278.1 GCA_947388575.1 uncultured Mycoplasma sp. | reverse complement strand
TGGGACAAACAATAAAAAGATTTGGAGTAATTCTACACATAGTTGTATTAGATACATATAATCCTAATGTACTAAGTAATGGAATGGAAGGAAGATATGTGATTATGTATAAAATATGGACTGAACATTCAGAAGAATTAGATTTACCAAATAACAAATCACAAACATATATCTATAGAGATGTAAAAAATAACAAATGCATAGGAATGTTTACCGAATATGAAGACGGCGAGGCAATATTTGCATATGGACCAGAAAATTTAGGAGAATTTAGTTCTACAATATTGGTAGATAAAACTAAAGATAAAAGTTGGTATGGAAATTTATCAAATTTAATAGATTCTAATTCATTAAAAATTGCATATGAAATAGACGAATTATTAGAAATATATGATATACTAAACGAAGGTTATATTGAAGAAAACCAAATAGAAACGTATAATGGCAAAGTAAAACTAGCATACACGTTAGAAATAAAATAAAACTCCAAATTTGAACTGTACCCCATAATTCGGACAGTTTAATAAAAAACTCTTTTTAACCATAGGATTTAAATTGATTTTATGGTTTTTTCTTGTTATATTCTACTTTGAGGTGAATTATGGAAAGAAAAAATTTTACAGAAGAAGAAATAAACAAGTTAAAAGAAAATAAATTTGTTAAAAGCATAACAACTAAAAGTATTAGTTATACTGACGAATTTAAAAAATTATTTATTGAAGAATCAAATAAAGGAAAGGGACCTACTAGAATATTTATAGAAAGCGGATTTAATCCTTACGTTTTAGGATCTAGAAGAATCAAAGAATTTTCTAGATTATATAAAAAGAAAAATAAAAATAATGAGCTTCTTGTTGATAATCGTGGAAAAAGTTCAACAGGCAGACCTAAAAAACCAAAAGAAAAATCAATGTCTAAAGATGAAGAAATTGAATTTCTAAAACATCAAAATTTAATGTTAAAAGCAGAAAATGATTTATTAAAAAAAATGGAATTTTTAGTAAAACAACAAGAATTGAAGAAATTAGCACAAAAGAAAGATATCAATTAATTCATGAAGTTTTAATTGAAAATCAAGGAACTCTTAATATAAGCATATTATGTAATTTAGCTGGAGTATCAAGATCTGGTTATTATGCATGGGAAAATAGAGAAAAAAATAAAGATACAAATCCTAAGGAATTGCAAGATAGAAAAGATTTTGAGTTAATTTTAGAAGTTTATAAAAGGAAGAATATCAAAAAAGGAGCTAGAACTATAACTATGATTTTAACTCATGAAGGTCATGTAATGAACTTAAAGAAAGTTCGTAGATTAATGGGTAAATACGGATTATTTTGTCCTATAAGAAAGCCTAATCCATATAAAAAAATGATGAAAGCATTAGAAGAATCTACTATTGTCCCTAATATTTTAGAACGAAAATTTAGAGAATATGGACCTAGAGTTGTATTACTTACCGATATTACATACTTATTCTATGACAATCATTTAAAATGTTATTTATCATCTATAAAAGATGCTTATACTAAAGAAATACTTGCATGGGTACTAAGCCCAAATATGGAAGAAGATTTTGTTTTAGAAACAATAAATCTTCTTATTAAAAATCATAAGAAGGAACTTAAAACAGATTCATTAATACATTCAGATCAAGGAATACATTATAAAGTAGTATTATTTAAAGATTTACTTAATAACAATAATCTAAGACAGTCAATGTCAAGAAAAGCGAATTGTTGGGACAATGCTGCTCAAGAATCCTTTCATGGACATATAAAGGATGAAATAGATTTAAGTAGTTGTAAAACATTTGAAGATGTTAAAGAAGTTATTGATAATTATATGTATTATTATAATAACGAAAGACCACAATGGGGATTAGCTAAATTAACACCTGTAGAATATTATCAATATTCTATTACAGGTATTTATTCACTTAACACAAAGAAAAAAGATGATTAAGATAATCTATAAAATCTTAAAACATCTTTATCATATTGATATTTATCATCTAATTTTTCTTCCCAACCAGGTTTAAAAATGTTAAATTTAACACCTTCAGGATTATATAAATATTCAATATAAATTTCTTTAGTTAAATCTCTAAATTCTCTTACACGAATCCACTGAAATTTATAAATCAAATATCCTTCATCAGTTAAAATTGCTAAAACATTTTTAACTTGTTCGTAAAACCATTTTAGTTCACCTAATTCTAGAGCATTAACATAATTTTTAAAATAATTGGGAACAAAAGAAGATGTAGCATACTTTTTAAATTCCTCAATATTATTTATATGTTCTTTCATAATTAAAACTGATATCTCCTTTCTGATATCAGTTTATAATATTCACAAACTATATTGAAGTGTGTTTTATTTTATTGTCCATTAAACGGGGTACAATTCAATTTGGATATCTTTTATTTAGACCTAACTTTTTAACATCAGTTTGTTCCGCTTCCATAACTTCATCTGCTACTTGTACTCTAGTAACTTGCCTAGACTCTACATTTTCTTCTTCTAAAACTTCATTCTTATTAATAATTTCACTATACTCCAGAACCTTAGCAACATCTAATCCCATCTCTCTAGCAAGTTCAAGAGAATCACCTATCTCATCACTATAATCACTTATATTTATACC
>CANDSI010000277.1 GCA_947388575.1 uncultured Mycoplasma sp. | reverse complement strand
CTATCAAACGCAAGAAACTAGAGAATTTGTAAATAGTCATATATAGACAAAGAAAGGAGGCAGACTATGGGAAGACGTGCAAATGGCGAAGGCAGTATTTACTCTACTATTCAAAAAGTAAAAAGAAAAAAATTTGATACAAGAGGAGAATGTGCAATTTGTAGAGAATGTACTGATAGAACTTTATGCAATAATAGAATAGGTCATATAAAATGCGATAAGTGTAAAAACTGTAAAGAAGAATGTTTAAAATATTGTGATAGATTCTATTGCCAAAAGTTGAATATTGCTCAAATATCTGTAAAAGGCAAGAAAAAAACTGTTGGAAGTGATACAGTACAAAAAAATGCAACAGATAAGAAAAATAAAGCTATTGCTAAAATTCAAAACGGAACATATCTTGATAAAAGCTCCATTACCCTATTTCAAATTGCTGTTGATATACAAGACGAAAAATTAAATAATGGAGATATAAACGAAAACACTTATGGAAGAAATCTTGAAAGTATAGAGTATATTAAAAAAATACTTGGAGAAAACTTAAAAATACAAAAAGCTACTGTCGAAGATATAAAGAAACTGTTAAGGTCAAAAAGAGATGAAGGAAAAAGTCAAAGCGACATTAATAAACTTTATAATATCGTAAATGCTTCTTTTAGAAAAGCGGTACTTGATAAAATAATAACTACTGCAGATAATCCTATGAATTATATAGATACACCAATAAGCAAGAAAATAAAAAAAGAAGTAATTGCTTTTGAAGTGGAGGAACAAGCAATATTATTGCAGTACATAAATACACATACAATAATAACGGATACAAAATCTGCTTATGACGATACAACAGTAAAAAACTTAATACGAACTGCTTTTTTGATAGGTGCAAGATGTGGAGAATTGGGAGGTTTAAACTATACAAAGCATATAGACTGGGAACTAGAAAGAGTTATTATAGAAAGAACACTTACAAAAAACAAAGAAAGAAAAATTGTTATGGGTGCGACTACTAAGACAGGAAGAAAAAATATAAAATCAAATAACAGTGCTACGCGTTTTATTCCTTTTGATGTATTTGATAAAGAACAGCTAGTCGATATATTAGAAGAACAAATCATTATTGTTAACAATAATCCTAATAATTGTGAACATTTATTATTTTGCAAGAAAGACGGAACTTATATTATACCTTCACAAATAAATCAAATCTTTAAAAGAGTATGCAGAGAAGCGGGAGTTAAAACAAATCTTGTAACTGGCTGTAATACACACATGACAAAGCATACATTTGTAACACGTGCCATTGAATCTGGTATGAGTTTACTAACTATTTCTAAATTAGTTGGAACAAGTGTAAGAGAACTTGAAAAGACATATGCTCATGTATTAGATAAGTTTATGAAAGTAGAACTTGAAGGACTTAGAAAGCATTTAAAGAATAGCAAAATTATTGCTTTTCCTAAGGCAAAACGTGAGGCAAAATCTATATCGTAAAAAATTTGCAATTTTATGTAAAATGTTGTATAATTAAAGAGTAAACTCTATGTGAGTTAAATCTGAAAAAACATCGCCCGTTTGGCAAGGAGGAAACAACAATGGTAGAAAAAATTACTACAACAAACATGGCTCAGTTGGTAGAGGAAACTTTTGCTAAATGCTTTATATACTAAATCTCCTGTTTTTTGCTTTCCTGCTACATATCCAATTATCTCACGATTATATAAATCTATTATTAAGCAGATATAATTCCATTTTCCTTTTACATTTACATATGTCAAATCACTTACTACTACATTTAATTTTTCTTTTCTGTTAAATTCTCTATTTAGCTTATTTTCAATCTTATCTTCATTGTATGTTTGTTTTATTCACTTTAAATTGTTTCACTGTATAATTTGATACTAATCCATTTAAATCCATATATTTTCTTATTCTTCTTAAACTAACTTCGTGTCCTATTTAGCCAATTCTACTTTTATTTTTCTTGAACCATAATTGTTTTTGCTTTCCTTAAATATTCGAATGATATGATTTTCTAATTCTTTATCTTTTCTTTTATTTTTTGCTTTGTAATATATTAATGAACGTGATATTTTTAATACTTTACACATTGCTCTGATACTGTACTTATCTTTATTGGCTAATATTATTTTTATTTTTGTCCCATTATCAGCGCCGCTTGCTTTAAAATATCATTTTCCATTTTTAGTCGTTGATTTTCTTTTTTTAATTTTATTAATTCCTTTTTTTCTTTTGTCATATTATCACAAGCTTTAAACGAGCCTGTAGCATTATATTTTCTTACCCAGTTATTGAAGGCCGATGCTGTTAAATCATAATCCCTTATTATTTCACTTCTTGGCTTTCCATTATTATACAAACTCACCATTTGTAATTTGAATTCTTCTGTAAATACTCTTCTTTCTCTTCTTGACATGTTAATTTCCTCCATTTCTACTTTTATTTTAACATGTCCTTTTCTTTTCTGTCTAATTTAGTATAACCGTTCCACCTGTTATCATTTTTAAATCCTTTCCATCGTAACAGTTTATATTTAACTTACCATTGATATTGTAAAATATAATATCACATAATAAGCAAAAATACCATTTTCTAATTATTGTTTATTAAATATTCAATTATATTGTTTTTAGGAATTTTATAATACCTACCAATTTTT
>CANDSI010000276.1 GCA_947388575.1 uncultured Mycoplasma sp. | reverse complement strand
TGGGAACTACTTATAAACCATTTGAGTATTATGGTGCCAAAGATGCTCAAGATATAATTATTGCTATGGGTAGTGTAACAGATACGATAAAATTAGTAATTAATAAAGAATTAAAACAAGGTAAAAAAATAGGATTAATAATAGTTCATTTATATCGACCATTTAGTACGAAATATTTATTAGAAGTTTTACCAAAGACAGTTAAAAATATTGCAGTTTTAGATCGTACTAAAGAAGCAGGTTCAAATGGTGAACCATTATATTTAGATATCGTAAATGCCTTAAAAGATAAAAATATAAATATTGTTGGAGGAAGATTTGGCTTATCCAGCAAGAATACTACACCAAGTGATATTAAAAGTGTTTATACAATGTTAGATAGTGTTTTAAAAAATAATTTTACAATCGGCATTATTGATGATGAAACAAATACTAGTTTACCAAAAGAAGAGTATAATATTGAATTAGATGCTGATGAATTTTTAGTGTATGGCTTTGGTTCAGATGGATGTGTAAGTGCATCTAAAGATGTTTTAAAAATTGCTGGTAAAGAAGGGTACTATGTAAATGGCTATTACAGTTATGATTCTAAAAAAAGTGGAGGAGTAACAATTAGTAATTTACGTTTAAGCAAAAGTAAAATTAATGCTCCATACTATGTAACCAATCCTAAGTTAATTGTTGTTACAAAAGAAGAATACTTTAAAAAGTTTGAAATGTTAAATAATATTAAAGAACAAGGTATTTTAATTATAAATACAAGTAAGAATGAAAAAGAATTAAATGAATTTTTAACTAATAAAGACAAAGAAATATTAAAGAAGAAAAATATTCAAGTTTATACAATTGATGCAGGAGAAATAGCAAGTAGTACAGGAATTAAAGGTAAAATTAGCAAAATAATTGAAATGCTAATATTAGACAAATTAAGTATAAATAATGCAGAAGAAATACTAATTGAAAGCATAAGAAAAACTTTTAAAACTAAAGGCGAAAATATCATAAATAGTAATATAGAAGCTGTAAAACTTGCCAAAAGTAATCTAAAACTTGTAAATATAGATAGCGATATTGATAGAGCAACAGAAGAAAATCTAGATATTATAAGTATGATAAATAAAAGACTAGGGGATAATTTAACAGTTAAGGAAGTAAGTACATTTAAAGATGGAACATTCCCAAATGGTTTAAGTAAATATGAAAAAAGACATGCTAATATGGTTGCACCTAAATGGATTCCTGAGAATTGTACTGAATGTGGTAAATGTAGTTTTGTGTGTCCTCATGCTGTTATAAGAGCCTTTTTAAACAAAGAAAATCGCGGTATACCATATTTAATAAATAAAGAATATAATTATGAGATATTAGTAAGTGAAGTAGATTGTACAGAGTGTGGATTATGTATCAATGAATGTCCTGGAAAAAATGGTAAGAAAGCTTTAGAATTTGGTCCTGTAACAGAAGAAAAACAACAAGAAGCAACAAAATATTTTGATAAATATGAAAATCCCGAAATCTTTAATAAATTTACTATCCCGGGTGCTTCTCTTTGTAAACCAAGATTTGAGTTTAGTGGCGCATGTGCTGGATGTGGAGAAACACCATATATCAATTTAATTACTAGACTTTATGGTGATGAATTAGTTATAGCAAACGCTACAGGTTGTTCGAGTATTTATGGTGGTTCAGCTCCAAGTACCCCATATACTATCCCATGGGCAAACTCGTTATTTGAAGATAATGCTGAATTTGCTTTAGGAATGCATACATCATATACATCAAAACGTAATTTAATTAAGAAAATAATGTTAGAAGAAATAAACAATGTAAGTGAAGAGATTAAAGATGAATTTAATTTATACATTGGTAATATGAATAATTATGAAGTTACGAAAGAAGTAAAAGATAAACTTAGTATTATGGACATTCCAGTGAAGTTAAAAAGTTTATTAAATTATATACCAGCTAGAACAGTTTTAGCTATCGGTGGCGATGGTTGGGCTTATGACATAGGTTTTGGAGGGTTAGATCATGTATTATCAACTAATGAAAATATTAAAGTTTTAGTACTAGATACTGAAGTATATTCTAATACAGGAGGACAATCTAGTAAATCAAGTAAAATGGGTCAAGTATGTGAATTCGCTGATTTTGGTAAAAAAACAGTTAAAAAAGATTTATTTAGAATTGCAATGTCTTATCCAAATTGTTATGTAGCAAGTATCTCATTAGGGGCTAATATGATGCATAGCTTAAAAGCAATGAAGGAAGCTATGGAGCACGAGGGACCTGCTATAATACTTGCTTATTCACCATGTATAGAGCATGGAATTAAAACGGGAATGTCACATTCAATTGAAGAAGAGAAATTAGCCAGTGAAGTAGGATATACTTTATTAATGAGATACAATCCTAAAGAAGAAAAATTATACATGGATAACTTAGTTCCTAATTTTGATAATTATGAAAAATTCTTAGATAATGAAACAAGATACAATGCTTTGAAAATCAAAGATAAAGAACTAGCAAGTATATTATTAGAAAGTCAAATAGAGAATGCTAAAAAAAGATATCAATATTATAAAAAATTAAGTGAGGAATAAATATGCAAGATTTAACAATAGAGAATATAAATAATTTTAAAAATAATTATTTAAAAGATAAGAATAATAAAATAATTGAAAATGGTAT
>CANDSI010000275.1 GCA_947388575.1 uncultured Mycoplasma sp. | reverse complement strand
ACAATATCATAAAAATAATAAACTAGATTTAGGAGAAATTATTCCAAGAAATAAAAAAGAATATTTAGGTGTATCTATATCAAATAATTCTAATATACAGTTTATTTTATATAATAATTTTGTAAATATTTCAGAATGTAATTATACTTTTACCGAAAGAGATAGAAAATACTATGAATGTTCAGCTTTGGATTTAATATATATGTTACTATTTATGGAAGATCAAGAAGAATTGCTAAATTACATATCTGAAAAAAATGAGGAAGACTATGATCAGATATTTGGATTTGGAGGGGATTCTAGTAAATTTTTAATGTGGAAAGATTCAGGACATATGTTAGTTCAAGGAGCATTACAATATGGAATGATAGATATAGGTTATACAGTAGAAAATGATTTTGTAATAGATTATTTTAAAAATACTTTAAAATATTTCCCTTTTGAATGTAAAGATAATTTTTTATTTAAAAGTCCATTTATGTGGAAAATAGAAAAGTTAAACAATGGGGAAATTCAATTTGTGGATAAGATAAAGAAAAACTTTGGAGGAAATTTAGTAAAATTAAATAATGCGTGCGTTGTATTTTTTGTACGTAATGTGGAATTTTATGAGAAAGAAGATTTAAAAAAAGAATATTTCGAAAATATTAGTTTGATTGATGACTTGAATTTGAGAAAAATAAAAAATATAAAACCAGTATTGGAAGTTTCAGAGAGATTAAAAGGTAAATTAATAGAAATAATGTTTATGCCAATAAGTTATGCAAAGAAAGCAGGAATTAGAAAAGATATCGATAGGAAATATGTATATAGTGATTTTTATGAATGTGATGATACAATTAATATAAGATATATGATTAATTATGAAAATATAAAAAATGATATAATAAAAGCTAACGATAGAATTGTTGAAAATCAATATTTTAAAGAGCTATTTAAACCATTAGAAAATATTTATAGAGAAGAATATAATAATATATGTAGAAAACTAGACAAAGAAAGCAATTTAAAGAAAGAAGTTGACATATTAGCTGTCAAAATAGATTACATATATAATATGAGTTTAGAATTATATAATGTTAAAGAAATAAATTACTTAAATGCAAAAAAAGAAATAGCAAAGATTTGTTTAGAAAGTAATATAGAACCAGGAGAATACTTTGGGAAAGATGCAAATAAAGTTGTAAGAACAATGCAAAAAAGATTAATTGAATATTTTGAAAATAGAATACAAGAATATGATAGGATAGATATTCATAAAAAGCTAGTTGAAATATGTGCTAATACATATAATACTATAAATGTACATAAAAAAAGATATAATGCTTTTAATAATATTGACGAAAACGTATTTAATGAAGTGCAAAATAAGACCATGAGAGATAGAGAACAAGAAAGACATCATTTAAGAGTTGTACAATATTTTATTGAAACTAATTTATTCTTAAGAAGAGCATCTAAAAAAGTGATTACTAAAGAAGAATTGAATGAATTGTTGGCTTTTTCAAATTGGCTAATTGTTTTAAATGATAATGCAGATATTTGTCATTTTACTGATAGCGAAGCTCATATTAATGTTAATTATGAATATATAGTAGATACAGTTATTGAAGAACACGAAGATGTAAGTATAAATGAATTTACAAAAAGAGTATATTCAAACAATGATTATAGTATAAAGGGTGATAGCACAGATATGCAATTTTTGGAAAAAGTGAAGAATTCCTTTTATAATGATACTTCTATAGAATTGATACATGTATTTGATATATGTAATTATTTTCAAAGATATGCAATAGAAGATAATAAATGTACAAAGATTAAAGATAATGTGTATTTAATAAGTGAAGTTGGTTTAATTAATAATATTCAAGAATGTATTAAGAAATTTTGTAATGAAAAAGTTAGTGAAGAAACAATAAAAAAAGCAATAGAATTTATAACAATTGATATATCAAAACTGAAAACAATAGATAACAAATCAGATTATTATCTGCCAATTGGAGAAAGGAGAAAAAGAGATAATAGATTTGATATAAAACCATTACTTAACGAAGATGGAATTATAATATTTTCACCAGTATTGGTAAGTAATGTTCAGGCACAATGGAAAAATGGATTAATAGATAATTACTTACCATATGAAATAGGACTAGATAATACAGTAAAAAGTCAACGTGAATGGAAAAGAAGATATGAAAAAGAAATGGTCTTTGATATAGAAAAAATATTTAAGAGTAAAAATGTAAGTTATGTAAAGACTAATGTCGAATTATATAGGTTAGACAAAAAAGGAAATCATCCTTTAGATTTAGGAGATTATGATATATTAGCAATAGATGACAGTAAGCTGAAAATTTGGGTAATTGAAAGTAAAGTTTTAAAAAAGGTAGGTAGCTTTTTTGAAATGTTTAATCAACAAAGAGGATTCTTTTTTGAACATAAAGATGATGAATATTTTCAGAGAAGAATTGATTATATGGAAAAGAATTATAAAAAAATATTAAAAGCTCTTAAATTTGATAGTAGTAATAATTATGAGATTATTCCATATATGGTTACGAACAAAGTAATGACTTCTAGATATAAAAAAATTAAATTTCCTATCATTTCCATAGGAGAATTAGAAGATGAAATTAATTAAATAATATTTTATAAAAGTAAGTTTAATTGTAAAAAGGTTACACTAGCTATCTATTAATAATAGTTGG
>CANDSI010000274.1 GCA_947388575.1 uncultured Mycoplasma sp. | reverse complement strand
TCTGGCCATTTTACTCCATTCACACTGCCAGGAACATTACAATATGGTCCAGAAAATCCACTATGATAAGTCGCATCTCTTCCACTACATAAATATTGATTCGTTTCATTAAGCATGACTCCCATTACATATTCAAGCGCTCCACCAACCATATCATAGACTCCACTAACATTCCCTGTCGTACTTGCACAATCACCGCGCTTATTTTCATCAAAAGAGGAATTTTTATTCCATGGAATCGTATAATTTCCTACTTGTCCTAGTTCTGTACTTTCATAACGATTACAATCTCGATTATCTGCGGTCCATCCACAACTTGGTTCATTCACTGCTGCATATCCCGTAATATACGCTTCATTATTATTAATTCTTACACTTTCATGACTTCCATATTGACTATGTTGAAGATATGCTACTGCCCCCAGAATTAAGGATATACCCAAAATTCTCTCTGAGGTATAATTTTGCTATGCAGAGTATAAATTCCACTCAATATTAATAGGCCTTTCGGATGTTTGAGAATTTACTTTACCAATTTCTATTTTTGTAACAAAAGCATCAAGTACAACTTTATTCAATTCTGTAATATCTTTATATTGTTCAAATAATTTAATTCTATCAATTTGTTTACTCTTATCAGATTTTAAATTAATTATTTCAGAATTTAATTGTGATAATTTTTCTTTGGCTTTTTCTATCTCTATAGTATTACTATTTTTTATTATTCCAAATTCAGTTTCTGATAGAACTCCTGTTACTTTATCATTATATAATTGCACTAGAATATTATTTTTATTTTCTATATCAATTTCAACATTGTGTTTTTCTTTTTCTAAACGTTCAATATCATTATCAATATTTGAATATACATTTTGTAAATAATATTCACTACTTACTTTTGATAAATCATAATATTCGCTAATTTTATTTTTTATATTTTCAAGTACATAATCTTTTAAATCATTTAAGTCAACTGAGTCTGTATTATCACATATATGCCCATTTCTAGCACTGTTTCCTCTACATTGTAAGTATTCTTTATTTCCATCTTTAACTTTTGCACTATTTTTATAAAATGCTTTGCCACAACAAGAACAATAAACTTTCTTTGAAAATAATGGTGTTTCTCCATTTTTCTGTGTCCTATTTTTTGTAGTTTTTTCAAACATTTTACTTACAATATTAAATGTTTCTAAATCCAAATTTGCTTCATGACAATGTGGAACTCTAATCCAGTCTTCTTTTGCTTTAGGAATTGGTTTATGATTTTTAAAGCTTGTTCTTTCAGATTTACCCTGTACTAAAGTACCTATTTGAGTTTCATCTGTCATAATTTTTCTAATCATATCTCCAGTCCATTTTTGTTTATGAGGTATTATAAGTATATCTCCAGCTTTAACACTATTAGTAGTCATATTATTTGCAACTTTTATTTCTTCTTTAGTTAAATAAAATTTATAAGCAATTGATTTTAAAGTTTCATTTTCTTCTACTTTATATCTAATACTTTTAATTCTATTTTTACCTCTATTAATATTTATTCCTAATGATGTTTTATAATCTGCTGGAGTTAAAAATCCTTTTCGCATCAAAACTTCAATTACTGTTGGCATTGCTTTTCCATGTTTTAGCATTCCAGCCATTATTCTAATAGCAGCTCTAGCATGTAAATCTGGTATTAAATGATGTTTATCTTTTGGATCTATAAAATAGCCATAAGGAGCAAAACTTCCAGTAAATTGTCCATTTCGTTTCATACTATTTAGTGTCGCTCTAGTATTTTTTGAAGTATCTTCAACAAACCATTCATTTACTAAACCATTAATTTGTCTAGATTTCTTATTTTCTTGAATAGCAGTATCTGAATTATCTACTAATCCTAAAAATCTAACATTCCATTCAGGAAAACATTTATGTAAATATTTTTCAACCATTTCCATACTTCTTGTAAAACGAGATTGACTTTTACATAAAACAATTTCAGTATTTCCAACTTCTGCAAAACGAATAGATTTTAACCATTCAGGTCTGCTATCATCCACACCACTTATATCTTCTTCACAAAAGATTCCTACAACAACCCAACCTTCACGTTTAGCACATTCATCCAATAAGTAAAGCAACTGATTTTTAATACTTCCAGAGACATCTCCATCTTCCAAATCGCCATCTTCTTGTGAAAGTCTAATATAAAGAATTACTCTAAATTTCTCACCAACTTGAACTACTCTTCTGACAATATCTTGATTCTTCATAAAACAATCAGGATCATCAGGTTTAGTTATTCCTAATAGTTCTCTTACATTAGGAGAAACATATCTCAATTCATTTTCATTTAAAAGTTCTTTAATCCTTTTAAGTTGTACTTTATCAACATTTTTATCTTTAGCAGTATTATTTGATTTATTTTTAGTATTATTATTTGTATATTCACCTTCCTTAATTACATCTAATATCATATTTTTCTATCTCCAATCTTGGAGTAGAATTTATAACTATTTAAGCATAAATTGATATTAAATGCCTTAATAATACACATATATTATACCGCTGTTTCAGTATTAATACAGCAAATTTCTTTCATTTTATTTGAATTTATATAACTTGCTGGACTATGTTCCATTTCAACAATGATATATGCTAATTTCTTATTTATTAAATTACTAATTTCTTTTTCTGATAACATTGGATTTATAGTTTCTGTTAACTTCCAATT
>CANDSI010000273.1 GCA_947388575.1 uncultured Mycoplasma sp. | reverse complement strand
TTAGGTGTAACTTTTTTCATAAATAATTTTTGAATGATTGCTATTTCACTTAACTTGTGACGTGGAGTAACAGGAATATTTTCATTAATTGGCTTACTTTTAGCTTTTGATTCTTTTTGTTTATCGTTAGTAAGCTTAGGCTTTTTATTTTTATCTTTTTTAGCTTTGATATATTTTATTTCTTCTTGTGGTATTTGAATTGTTTGTTCTATTATTGGTAAAACTGGTTTTAAATTTTTAACTTTTTTATTTTTAATTAGTTTTTTTATGCCAATTATAATAAAGGAAAGAATTATGCAAGCTAGAGTTATAAAATATGCTCCTATTATTGCGATAAAAAATATATCAATGTTGTCAAATCTTTCCATTATACCACTCCTACTTATATTTTATTTTATTTTTGGATTATACATTACTACTTCTAACTTATTATTATTCTTTACTAAATTTAAAGTACCTTCTTTATCATATCCTAATTCTTTTTTATATGTAAAATGCATTGTTACCTTATAGCTTTCAATAGTTTCTTTGTTTATTTCGATTTCTTCTTCTTTGAAATCAACTATTTCGACTTTTGTTATTTCTGGTAACTCTTGAACCCTATCCTTATATGTATTATCATATATATCACTATAAATTGTATCCATTGCTTTACTCTTAAACATTTCTCGTTTGTCATTTAATATATATTCTAAACTTCCAACATCATACTTATTTATTTTATTACTTAATGTGTAAAAGTCAATAATAAATAATTTTGAAAGTATTTTTGCATATTCTTCTTCATTTATTTCTTCATCATTCAAAACACTTTCTAATTCTTTGAATGTTTCTTTCATATACTTTGTATCACGGTCATCTAATGTATAGCCATATTTTTCTATGTTTGATATTATTTTAGTTTCAATTTTTTGTTTTGATTCTTTATCTTCCTTTAAAAATAATTTTGATAAGCCAACTATACTTACTAAGATAATTAATATTGCTATTAATGTCATCCCTATTTTATACTTTTTTCTCATTTATCTTTTGCTCCATTCTCTTTTATATTTTTGATATTCTCTCCTTCAAGCTTAATTAAATCATGTACTACTATAGCATTGGAAACTTCTAAAATATTCTCTGTTTTTTCAATTAGTCCTGAGATATAATCACTTTTAATTTCGGCACCATCTTTTATTATTTTAGTATCGCCTTTTGAACTATTATAATAAACTAAATTAGTTGTAAAGTTTCCATTAGGATAAACTACAACATTATTATTTTTTATATTAAATATGTCATTTCCTAATGCAAAATCATTTTTAATTCCAAGCATGTTTCCAAGTGTTGGCATTACATCATACATTCCCATCACATAATCAAATTTACCATTTAACTTATTTCTTAGATCTTTGTTCTTAGTCCATATAATTAATGGAGTGTTCTTATTTAATTCATGATCATAATAATCATATTCTTTGTATGTAGGATCATTTTCGTCTTTTAATTCTCCAGTTTTATAATCATAGTTATATAAATAATTTTTTTGTGATAAACTTAACTTTGCATCATGATCTCCATATAACACAAATACTGTATTATTAAAATATTCTGAGTTATTAATATATTCTATAAACTCTCCTAATGCTGCATCAGCATAGTGAGCGCTCATTATATAATTTCCTACAGGAGAGCCATATAAATAATTTGTTGTCTTTGTTTCACATATTCCACTTTCATCACAATCTCTAAAAGTTGTACTCATATCATACTCACCATATTTCTCTAAATATTTAAAAGGTGAATGATTGGATAATGTTATAACCGTTCCCATGTAATTTTTATATTCTTCTTCTATCTGTTCTAATATAGGTACTGCTTGTTTAAAAAATAATTTATCACTTATTCCTAAATTAATGCAATCTTCACTTTGCAAATCATCATTAAAGTCAAAGGCCTCTTTAAAATACCATCCAGTATATCCAAGTTTTGGATGCACATTAGACCTATTCCACATTGACATGTGGTTTCCATGCATACTGAATGTATAGTAGCCCTTTTCTTTTAATAGTTTAGGAATTGTAACATAATCTCGATCGTAATATGATGTAAATATTGTTCCACTTTGAGCTGGCATTAAGCTTGTTAAAAGTGTAAATTCTGTATCGCTTGAAGTTCCTGAACTTATTTGAGGATAAAACTTGCTAAAGAACATCCCTTCATTTGCTAATTTCTTAACATTTGGAACAGCTTCAACTCCATTAAATTTTACATCCATTAGATATGTTTCCATACCTTCCATATGAACAAAAATTATGTTGTAACCCTCTAATATGTTTGTATACTGATTTTTATTTTTATATTTATCACGATCTTTACTAGTGAAGTATTCTCTAAATTTTAAAACAGCTTTATCATAGCCAAATAAGCTATTGAATTTTGGAGTTAATGTTTGCACTAAATCATTTCCTTGATACATTATTATGCCAAATCTTTCTACTACTCCTGCTCTATTCCAGCGTTTTTGAAGCTTCGAAAAATCATTAGGCGTTGCATCAATAAAGGTAATTCCTAAAGTTATTAAGCCTATAATAAAGGTAAAACCAAACATTTTCTTACTTTTTTCTACAGCGCTTATATACTTATAGTAAGCAGTTTTATGTAATCTTTTGTGACATAGATAAAATAATATTGGAAAAACTATATATATGACATGCTCTATTTTCAAACGATCA
>CANDSI010000272.1 GCA_947388575.1 uncultured Mycoplasma sp. | reverse complement strand
TCTTATACATTTTGTTTCTTGATTATGAAAATGGAATTTACTTTTTCATTTCACGAATCTATTCTTTATTCTAATTTAAAACTAATACTGCCTTTGCCATCAGAAGATTTGATATTTGCTATAGAACCATTTATTATAGTCATTCTTGGTGCTACATGGCCTATATCAGCATTGATAATAATTGGCACTTGTAATTCTTCTAATGAATGCTTTACTGCTTCTTTAAAACTTATATCATAATAGCTAGTTTCAGTAGCACTTCTGCCAAAAATTATTCCTTTACAATATTTGAAATAATCCATGTTTTTCATTTTCCATAAAATTCTTATTAAACCTTCACTAGAAAATTCACAATTATCAAAGTACCATATAATACCATCTTCTTTGTATTTTTCTAAAAATTCTTTTGTATAATCAAACTTAGTACCAAATATTTCGGATAATATATCTATACAACCACCTATAATACGACCTGTAATATTTATTTCTTTTTCATCATTTAAGTTTTCCCATAATACTTTTTTATCTAAAGTATATGATTCATCACCATTACTATATTTAGTATGACTGCTTTCATATTTGTCAAAACTCTCTTGCTCAATAATACTTCCTTCTAGTATTTTAAGATTGTCTAGAAGAGATTTATGCCAAGGATTCATTCCAAACTCGCAAAAGTTACTGCCATAAATAGTTGCAATATCTAATCTTGTAGTTATAGTATAAAGTAAGCCTGTTGGGTCAGAATAACCTTGTAACCATTTTAGATTATCTTTTATAATATCATAATTTATAAATGGTAAAATTTCAATTAAAAAGTCCCCACCTGCAGCACATATTATCGCATTAATATCTTTATCTAAATACAAACTCTCTAATTCTTTTGCTTGATTAATACTTTCTGTACTTCGCCCTTTTATACTTTTACGGACGCTTTTAGTTTCTATTATTTTGTATCCTTTATCAGCAAGATTGTTTATAGCATAATCTAATCTTTTTACTTTTCCTATGTCTGTGATACCATCAGATGGTGCTGAAACTCCAATTATATCGCTCTTACTTATAAATTTAGGATATATCATATAATCACTCTTTCTTTTGGTATTATAACATTTCTATTTTTAAAATAAAAGTACCTAACAATTTTAATTAGGTACTATTCTTTATATTTATTCTACTTTCTTATTTTAATGAAATATCTTTTAATAGTTTTATTCTCTCTTCATAATTGTTTGATTTACATATGTAGGAACCAACTACAGCAATATCTAAATCTTTGACTAATTTTATCGTATCTTCATTTAAGCCTCCATCCATTGCTATTTTAAAATTCAAATTATTTTCAGTTCGTACTTTGATTAAATCTTTTAATTTGTCAGCGATATGATAAATAAAGCTTTGTCCTCCTGCGCCTGGTTCAACACTCATAAGTAGTACTAAATCAACTAAAGCTAAATATGGCATTAACTCTAAAATGTTTGTAGCAGGTTTAATACTAATTCCAACTTTGATATTGTTTCTTTTGATAAGTTCAATAGTTTTTACTATATCTTTGGTAGCTTCTAAATGAAATGTTATATATTCAGGCTTTAGTGTAGCTAAATCATTTATATATATTAAGGGATCAAAAGTCATTAAATGAATATCTAGGGGTTTTTCATGATTTTTTAATAGTTTTAGGACATTATCAATTGTAAAATTTTTACTCTCCACAAAGCCTCCATCCATTAAATCAACATGAATATAGTCAGCACTTGTACTTTCTAACATCATAACTGTTTTTTCATTACTATAATAACTGGATAAATATGATACTGATATTTGCATTAAACTCACCTACTTATAAAACTACAATAATTTTCATATCTTGATTTTAAAATTTTATTTTCACTTACTTTTCTTTTAACTTCACAATTTTCTTCTTTTATATGCATACAATCACGATATTCGCATTCAAAGTTTCTAAACTCTAAAAATGAGTCTCGAATATCTTCTTTACTATACTTTGTTAAATCTAAACTAGAAAAACCAGGAGTATCAGCGATATAAAAACCATCTACTTCATGGAATTCAGTATGTCTTGTGGTATGGCGTCCTCTTCCTAAAGCTACACTTATGTCTCCTACTTCAATATGTTTGGTAGGATCTAAGCGGTTAATTAGACTTGATTTACCTGCCCCTGTTTGACCTGTTAATACAATATAATGACCTTTTAAGTATTTTCTTAAAGGCTCTAAAAAGTCATTTGTGAATGTTTCAATTCCAATACTTTTATAATATTTAATTAATTTTTCTAGTTCTTCTTTTTCAGCGTTATTGATTAGATCTAACTTAGTAAAACATATAATTGGAGTTATATCAGATAAAAGTATGCTGCTTATTTCCTTATCTAATAAATTAAGGGATATATCAGGTTTTTTCATACTCGTAACTATAAGAGCATAATCTATATTGCTAATTCTTGGTCTATCAAGTTCATTTTTTCTTTTCTCTATTTTTAATATGTAATTGTTCTCTTCATCAATTTCTACTATGTCACCAACAAGAGGAGTAAGCCCCATATCTCGGAACTTACCCCTTGGTGTACATGTGTAATCTTTATCTTTTGTTTTTACAACATAAGAATTGCTAATGTTTTTGACAATACGTCCTGTTAGCATAAACCGTCTCCGCAATCTTCTCCAGGATCTTCTTCTGTTGGCGCTTGAGCTACGCGTATTCTAAA
>CANDSI010000271.1 GCA_947388575.1 uncultured Mycoplasma sp. | reverse complement strand
AATAATATTTATAAATATAACATTGGCATTTTAAATAAGCAAATAGAATTTGTTAAAAAGAAAATTGAATCAGAGAAGAATTTTAATCTAAAAGGTAGTAAAATTCATAATATTGATGAAGAACTAAAATCTTTTTTAAAAACAAATTCTCCTCCACCAACCATTAAAAATTATTTAGCTGAAATCAAAACTAAATTAGAAGATAAATATAATAAAATAAATGATAATAAAAACTCATATACAATTATCAGTGGAACTTTAATTAGAATGCCTGTAAAAAAGAATATAATAAAAAATAAATTTGATTCTTTAGAAAACCTAAATAAAGAATTTGACAATTTAAGTGCTAAGAAAAAAGCATATGCTATATTATATAATTCTTTTTATAAAGAAACTTGTGATATAATAAAAAACAATTTCAATCTCAATATAGAAGAAATTAAAAAATTAATTAATGTTGAAAATTCATATAAAATAATGGAAGAAATAGCCCATTTAGAAAACAATAGTCATTATTTAGCCAACTATTTTAAGTATATTAATTTTAAAAATATAGACACATATATTTCTTCATTAATAGATATAACTAAAATAGTTAGTGATATTACTTTTAAATTAACAAGTTCACTAAAAGTATTTTGTATAGAAAAAAAAGATAATAAAGAACTATTAAGTATAAATCCTATATTTAACAAAAAAGAAAAAACATATATAACAACATTACCTGAAAATACTAAAGTCTTATATATTCCTGATAAAATAAATATCGATAGTGAAACTAATGAATTAAGTATAATTAGCTCTAAAAATATTTATTTAAGTTCTGAAATAATTGACACTTGTGATATGATAACTGTAAATAAATATCAAAAAAAGAATGAAGCAAACTCCGAACATGGTATAATAATTACAACGGACTTAATCTTAAAAGAAACATACCACTTTAATGTAGGACTAATAGAGGGTGAATAAATGACAAAAGAAGAGTTTTTAAAAGCATTAAGAAAAAATTTAAAATGGCTAAGTAAACAAGAACGAGAAGAAGAGTTAGTATATTATGAAAATAGAGATAATTATGATTTAGATCCTATAATTATTGCAAATGAAATATACCAAAAAAGAGGCTTAAAAATATCATTAGTAAAAAAGATTAAATTTTTAGATGCAGTTAATATTTTAATTAACTCTCTTCAAAGTAAAAACAAAGAAAAATTAAAAAAAGTACTTTTATTTTTCTTATATATGTTTTTTTTAATAATTATAATTAAAATACCATTTATATATATAAGAGACATGATTTCTAATATTTTTATAGATACATTTAAAAATAATAATACATATACACTATGGGCTTTATCATTAGAATTACTATATGCAATAACCGCCATTTTAATATTTATTAGAATGATTAAAAATAAAGCTATAGAACTAGAAAAAGAGGATAAATAATAATATCCTCTTTTTGATTAATCAAAATAATTTACACCAATTGCATTTCTAACTTCATTTAAAGTGTCACTTGCAACCATTCTAGCTCTTTTACTACCATCCTGAAGCATTTTATATACTTCATCTAAATGTTCTTCATAATAAGCTCTTTTCTCTCTAATAGGGGTTAATATTTCTTCTAATATTTGATATAAGAACTTCTTTATTTTTACATCCCCTAAACCACCACGCATGTAATGTTCTTTTAATTCATCCAAGTTATTATATTCATTCATATATTTTGAAAAATATTCATCAGTTGCAAAAGCATCTAAATAAGTAAAAACTGCATTATCTTCAACATTCCCTGGATCTTCAACTTTTAAATGATTAGGATCAGTATACATACTCATAACTTTTTTATAAACAGTCTCACTATCATCAGCAAGATAAATACAATTACCAAGAGATTTACTCATTTTAGCTTTACCGTCAGTACCTGGAAGACGTTTACAAACATCATTATTAGATAAATATATTTCTGGCATTTTAAGAACATCCCCATAAGTAGCATTAAAAGTATGAACTATTTCACGTGCTTGTTCAATTAAAGGAGCTTGATCTTCCCCTACTGGTACAAAATCAGCTTTAAAAGCTGTTATATCAGCCGCTTGACTAATCGGATAAGTTAAAAAACCTACAGGAACAGATTCTCCAAAACCACGTTGGATTATTTCTGTTTTAATCGTGGGATTACGTTTTAATCTTGAGACAGTTACTAAATTCATATAATAAAAAGTAAGTTCTGTAAGTTCTGGTATTTGTGATTGTACAAATATAGTTGACTTACTAGGATCTATTCCTACAGACAAATAATCTATTGCAACTTCTTTTATATTATCTTGAATTTTCTTAGGATTTTTAGCATTATCTGTTAAAGCTTGCATATCTGCAATAAAAATATAAGGTTCATAAAGACCACTATTTTGCATTTCCACTCTATTTTTAAGACTACCAACAAAATGACCCAAATGAAGTCTACCAGTTGGTCTATCACCAGTTAAAAATACTTTTTTACTCATAAGTATCAACTCCCGACTTACTAAAATAATATTTTATAATAAAAATTGGGCTCTATCAAACAATAGACCCCATACAAAAATGATTTAACATTTTTTCCCTGCATAGCTAATATATCATAAATAATATTATATGTCAAATTATTTGTATCTAAAATAACTTATAATTTTTTTAGTGAAATGAAAAAGTAAATTCCATTTTCAATATTTTTAAACTGAATTTAGTC
>CANDSI010000270.1 GCA_947388575.1 uncultured Mycoplasma sp. | reverse complement strand
TATTTAGAAAACAAGTTTATATTTAATTTAATTATGTTAATAACTATATTATTTTTAGGAACATTTATGTATATTAATAGATAAATAAAAGAGAAAGTATACAAAGAAAACGAAACTTTTTCTTTTGGATCTTTAAATGTAAAAGTTAAGGATAGTTTTGTATCTAACTTAAGTAATAATGGAAAAGTAATAAATGAAGACAAGAGTTATGTAATTCTCCAACTTGAGCTTAAAAATCGTTATACTATTGAAAAAGAATTTAATCAAGAAAACTTAGGCTTAATAGTTAATAAAAAAAGAGTACAACCAAATCTATCTATGGGGCTTTATTTCTCAGACTATGGTAATCCTTATATAGGAGGCAACATCAAAGGCGAATCGACAGTAAATTGCGTTTTAGTATATGAAATTGATAAATATTTAGTTAATAGTAATTTCAAATTAGAATCATATTCAAGAATAGATACATCAGGTGGATTAGGTATAATAAATAAAGAGATAAAAATAAAGCCAACAGTTGTAAGTAGTAAAATCAATACAAATACTATTAATAGAGGAGCTAATATTAATTTAAGCAGTGTTAATTTTAAAGAAAGTATTGTAGCTATTAAAGATTATGAACTTACCAATAGATATGAATATCAAGTATGCCACAACGATAATTGCATAACTGATGCAAAATCAACTTTTGATTATCCTGGAAGTGGTTATAATAAAACTTTATTAGTATTAGACTATAATTTAGTATTAGACAAAGATAGCATGTATGCAAGTTTAAATCGTGATTATAAAAGATTTTTTAATGACTTCTTAGAAATAAAATACCATTATAATGGTAAAGATTATGTTACAAAAGCAGAATTATTAAATCCTGAAAACTATTCTGATAAATTAATACTTATGGTTCCAAATACAATTAATTATTCTGAAAGTATATATGCGGTATTAACCATAAGAAATGTTTCTTATCAAATCAAATTAAAATAGATAAAATAGATAAAATTGACATTGATTTATTAATATGATAATATATAAGATAATTTTTTAAAAAGTGGGGAGTTTTATGGAGTTTAAATTAATAGAAGCCTTAGATGAGTTATCTGCATTTTACAAAGATGATCTAAATATGGTAAAAGACCTAATATTTGAATGCAAAAAACATTTTAATAATGAACAAATAGAAATGATAATTAAAGCATATAAATGTGCTAATGACTTACATCGTGGTCAAAAAAGAAAAAGTGGAGAACCATATATAATTCATCCAGTTCGTGTAGCTCATATTCTTTTAACAGAAATGCATTTAATAGACTCTGATGCGATATGTGCTGCACTGCTTCATGATACTATTGAAGACACAGGCATTACTGAGGAAGCACTAGCAGAAATGTTTAATAAAGATATTGCTTATTTAGTAGCTGGCGTTTCCAAAATTAAAGATTTAGATTTTACAAGCAAAAGTGAAGAAGAGCAATATAATGATTGTATCTTACTTAGAAGTTGCGCTAAAGACATCAGAGTTATAATGATTAAAATAGCTGATAGAACCCACAATATGCGAACCTTAATATATAAAGGAGATAAATCTTTAATTGAAAAATATGAAAACTCCACTTCTCCAATTGAAGAATTAAAAATTGATGCTAATGCCAAGCAAAATGCTAAAAGTATAGAAACAATTACACTTTTTGTACCACTTGCTAAACGTATAGGAGCATATTTAATAGCTAATGAATTAGAAGATATAAGTAATATGTATTTGGAAAATAGCTTATTTAGAGAAATAAGAGGAAATATTAAAAACTTTGAGAGTGATAATGCCGAAAAAATTGAAGAAATTTTAGAAACATTAGAAGATAGTTTATTAAGTGCCAATATTAGTCATGATATTCGAGCAAAAACAAAAACATATTCTGAAGTAAGTAAATATTTAAAAAGAAAAAAAACAAACAGTATTTCAGAAGTATCAGGTCTTTTATCATTTGAAATAAATGTTAATAAAAAAGAAGATTGTTACCAAGTTTTATCTGTTTTATCAGGTGTTTATAAAAATTATAAAGTTAATGTAGTTGATTTTATAAATTATCCAAAAGCTAATGGTTATAAAGCAATTCATTTAGAAGTACAAGATTTAATGGGCTATACAATAGTATTTAAAATATGTACTCACAAAATGAAACTTATTAATGACCATGGTATAGCAGCATTAACTGAACTTTACCCAAGTAAAAATATTAAAAGTATTCAAGACTCTTTAAATGAAACCAATCCATTTGTAATGTCACTTCAAAGTATTGGTGATTTATATAAAGATAATAATAGCTATTTCAAGCATATTAAAAGAGAAATTTTATCAAAACAAATTACTATAAAGACAAAAAATGGTGATGAATTTACTTTTCCGAGTGGATCTACAGTGTTGGATTTAGCTTTTAGATTACATACTGAAGTAGGTGCAAAAGCAATTGGCGCAGTTGTAAATGGTGTAAATGTATCTAATAACTATGTATTGCAAGATGGAGATAATGTAAATGTCATTACAGATGAAAATCAAGTTTTTCAATCTAAAGAAAGTATAGATTTTGCAATGACATCATATGCTAAACGAGAAATGCGAAGAGCATTAAGAAGAAATAAAAAATAAATAAAAGAAGATATAATAAATTAAAATAAGTTCCAATAAAGAGGCGTGAAATGAAAAAGTAAATTCCATTTTCATAATCAAGAAACAAAATGTATAAGA
>CANDSI010000269.1 GCA_947388575.1 uncultured Mycoplasma sp. | reverse complement strand
ACCTGAAATGATGCTTAAAGAAATGGATAAGTTAATTACAACTCACGATTTCCAAGAATACATTAACTATGGTTTTAAGATTGAGTTTATACCTCAAAAATGTGAATTGAATATAACTTATAAACAAAAGCAATATGTAATAACACTTGTAAATAAAGATGAACAATTTTATTGGCATCTAGTCCCATATAATAATTCATTTTATGAAACAGCTATAGACAATGGACTAACAATCGTTTTATTTGCAATAAAAGAAAATGAAGAATTATATGAGAAGAAAGGAAATTAATAAATGCAAGAAAAAGTATTAGCAGTAAATGAGAGTAATGATAAACATGATTGCTTTGCCCGAATATCAGAAAGCAAATGTAATGCATTACAAAAAAAGGAATGTAAAAATTGTAGTTTTTACAAACCTAAAAGTGAAGTACCAAATTATAAAAGTCTATTAGATAAAGACTTAATTTATAAGAAAGGAAAGAATTAAAAATGAATTTCAACAATTTTTTTAAAAAGAGAAATTCCCAAAAAGAGAGTAAAGTAATTCACATAGAAAATGATAAAATTATTCCTTATAAAGAAATTCAAAATGAGAAGAATATAACATTTGTCGTTATTACAAAGGATGAAACTACACTCGAAAAGATAATAAAATCTATTACAACATTTCATGATAGTCATAAAGACATGGAAATAAATGTTGTAATATCCAGTAGTTATCAAAAACTACATAAATTATCAGGTGGAATATTCTAAAATATCATTTTATTATTTAATGACAACTGCTAGTATAGAGTTGTTTTTTTGTGCTTTATTTTTCTAAAAATTCTCTTCGTATAATTTCATAAGTATCTTTATCATTATTTCCAAAATCAGTATTAGGCTCTATATATTGCATTAAATCAGTTATTAATTCTATAATTTTCTTTTCTATTTCTTCAGGATACCCTGAACAAAAGTGTTGATATATTGCATCTAATGTATGATAAGTTACAAGAATAGCCTCATTAATTTTATAATCTTTTTCCTTCATTAATCACACCTCTATAATGACAATGTTAACTCTCATTAAATAGATATACAAGTTATAAAGCAAAAAAAAATTCTCAAATTATAAATGTAATTTAAGAATCTACTTCAAAAAAATATGATGCCTCAATGCCTTTTAATATATTTTCTATATCAAAATTAGTTGTTAGATTATCTTTGAGTAAAGTTTTTAGTTCCAAAGTATTTATTGGACTTCTTTCCATAGCCTGAAAATACAGAGTTTTATCTACATTATGCCAATTAACAATTTTACTTAAATTCTTTTTTAAGATCAAGTCCAGCCAAATTCGAGTGCTTCTTCCATTACCTTCTAAAAAAGGATGAGCAATATTCATTTCTACATATTTATTAATAATATCATCAAATGTAGATTCACTCATTAGCTCAATTTTCTTTAACATTTCTTCCAAATATAACGAATTGGCAAATCTAAAATTTCCTTTTGAAATATTTTCTTTTCTAACTATACCTGCAAAATCATATAAACCATTAAATAAATATTTATGGATCTGTTGCAACCCATTTAGAGTTCCTACTTCGATATTATCAATGTCATGAGTAACAAATAAACTTTTAGCTTTTTCTAAACTTTTTATATCTATTTCGAGCATTGAAATCACCCCAATATAAAAGCCCAAAAACATTAATTGGGCTTGAAATTCCATGGCAGGGGATAAGTGAGTCGAACACTTGACCTCGGTTTTGGAGACCGATATTATACCATTTAACTAATCCCCTATAAATTGCTTTTTTAAAGCAAATATATTATATCAATTTAACTAACTTTAATCAATATTGTACAAAGTAAAAATTGATTAAAATTGATAAAAAATGAGCAACTATAATTAAAAATAATTAAAACTTTTTTTCATAGCTTGGTACAATTTCTCGTACAATTTAACAATTTTACAGTGTTACAATTATGATTATTTATTGAAAACTCCCATAAATTAAGGCTTTGTTAATAATAGAAGTTAGACCTCCATTGTTCCTTTTGGAGACTCCTATGCTACCATTATACCACGCCCCTAATTTGGAACAAAAACATTATAACATATGATGTTCCCTATTTCCAGTATTTTTCATAAAATACGATAGGTGAAAAAATATGATAATAAATTATACAACTAAGGAATTAGAACTACTTGCACGAATCATGCGCGCTGAAGCATTGGCCGAAGGTGAATTAGGTATGTTAATGGTTGGTAATGTTGTAACAAACCGTGCAATAGCGAATTGTTTAACTTTTAAAAATATAAACTCGATTTATGATGCGATTTATCAACCAAATCAATTTGCTGGAATCAATAGTTCATTATATCAAGCCTCTCCAACAAAACTAGAAAAAAACTTAGCAGAGCGAGCTCTTAAAGGAGAATACTATTATCCTGCCACACATTCATTATGGTTTTATGCACCCAAAAAAGGAGAAAATTGCAAAAGCACTTGGTACAATCAAAGTTTCGCTGGAAGGTATCGAGATCATTGCTTTTACTATCCTTCTCAAGGAACTTGTCCAGAATTATTCTAAATAGCTTTCAATATACTTTCCGATAACTAAAAAAAATTTGATAATCTACTTTAAAATCAACAATTCAATCAATTTTTAATCCAGAATTTTTTCTGGGTTTTAATTTTTATATATAAATAATTTGCCTTTAAATATCAAAGAATACAATTTTTTATTTCAATA
>CANDSI010000268.1 GCA_947388575.1 uncultured Mycoplasma sp. | reverse complement strand
AGAGTTCTTGCGAGTTATTAAAGAGATTAATGAAGCAGTAGAAACATTGAAAAAAGGTCATGAAGATTTAAGTGATTATCCTAAATTCTTAAAATATTTAGATAGTACTGTTATTGATGCTTTAACAGATTTAAGAATGCCTAGAGAAACTATTTATCGTTTAAGTTTTATGTGGGTATATCTTGGAAGTCCGCTTGATAAATTATCTTTTATTGATTTTGCGGTATTTATGTATAAATTAGTTTTTAAAAAAAGAGCAGTCTTAAAAAATAAAAATATTGATATGGCTTTAAAAATGATTAATCGTTATCAAGATTTAGGGGGTAAAATATATTATCATTCTAAAGTTGTAGAAATAGCTGATAATGGTCTATCTAATAAGATTGTTAAAACTAGTGATGGAAAAGAGTATAAATGTAGAGAAGTTATTTGTAATGTCTCTAAAAGATATGCCTATACTAATTTAATTAAAATAGAAGATAAAGATGTAAATCGTTTAGAAAATGCAAGAACTTTAGCACCTAATGGAGTTATGGTATATTTAGGATTAAATAAAGATTGCAGTTCATTAGGACTAAAATATTATCATTATTATCAATTCCAAAATTTATATAATACAACTGCTATAAAAAATATGGCTAATTTATATCATGGAACAATTGATGCAGTAGTACCAAATGTAGTTAATGAATTTGCTAGTCCTAAAAATACAACTATTTTAGTTTTGAAAACAACTTATTTTGATGATGCTTTTGAAAAACTTAAATATAATAATCATATAGATATAAAAGAGAAAATTGCTAATGATTTAATTGAACAATTTGAAAATACTTTTAATATTGATATTAAAGAATTTATTGAAGAAATAGAAGTAATTACACCATTAAATTTAGCTAATTATACTGGTACACCTAATGGCGGTATTATGGGTTATATGCGTAAGAGTTATGATAATGCGATTCATAGACTTATATCTTATGAAGATGAGAAAATAGATAATATTCATTTTGTTGGAGGGTCTAGTATTTTTGGAGCAGGTGTTCATAATGCTATTTATAGTGGTTATTTTATAGCTTCTAAAATACTTGAAAGCGAGGTTAATGATGGAGAATAGTGTAGAAAAAGTTAGAAATATTAGAAAAGATATTATAAAGGATTACTCAAGTAAAGGTTTACCTAAAACTAATATAGATATGATGGTAAATGAGGTGATTGAATTTCGTGATGTTATTGTTAAAGAGATATATGATGAAGCACCTGATGTTAAATCTTTTGTTTTAGTTCCTAATAAAAATAAAGGAGTTAATGAATTAGAATCTTTTAAAGCAGGCCAATATATTAGTATAAAACTTACAATAAATGATATAGTTACAACAAGAGCTTATTCTTTATCATCTAGTCCAAGTGAAGCCTTAAAAGGATATTATCGTATTACAATTAAAAGAGTTCAAGATGGTTTAGTAAGTAATTATATGTTAGATGAAGTTAAAGTTGGCGATGAACTAAGAGTAAGTAAACCTGCTGGTGATTTTGGATATTTAAAAGTACGCGATGAAGAAAATGTGATTGGAATTGCTGGTGGTAGTGGGATAACTCCGTTTATTTCTTTAGCAAAAGCGATAGATGATGGAATAGAAGATTGTAATTTGACTGTTTTATATAGTGTTAGAACTTATGATGACATTATATTTAAAAAAGAAATTGAGGAATTTAATAGAAAATCTAAGAGAGTTAAATTTGTTATTACTTTAACAAGAGAAGAAAAAGAAGGCTATTTAAATGGACACTTAAATAAAGAAATGATAGAACCATATATTAAAGAGTTTAATACGGTTTTAATGTGTGGACCTAAAGATGTTTATAAAGCGATGAATGAAATATTATTATATTTTAATATTCCTAGAAAATGTGTTCATTATGAAAACTTCTTTAGTGATTATAAACCTAATGAGGTTAAAACTTATAAACTTAGAATTTTAACTAAAGGTGAAGTTAAAGCAATTGAATGTAAGAGTAATGAAACTTTATTAGTATCTATGGAAAAAGCAGGGATAGAAGCTCCTTCTTTATGCCGGGTTGGAGAATGTGGTTTTTGCCGAAGTATTTTAATAGATGGTAAAATTAAAATGGTTGGGGGAGTGCAACCTAAATCTTTAAGCGAAAATGATTATTTTCATCCTTGTATAACTTATCCAGAAAGTGATATTGTTTTGAAACTAGATATTTAAAATGAGTAATAAAAGAATTATAGAAGTTACAAGTGGAGTTATATTTTTAATATTATTATTTTTTGTATTTTATTTAATAGTAATAAAACCTGTGATTACAGGGGATTATATCCCTAGTAAACAAGAATGCGCAAAAGCTTATGATTGTGATTGCTTAAAAGATACTTGTATATGTACTTTAAAAAAATGGTTTTGGGAAAATAGACTTTCTTGTAATAAGGATAATATAAATGAGAAGCAATTAAAAAGATAAATTAAAAGTAACTTTTAACACAAAATTAAACCACTAAACATAAAATGTATTGGTGGTTTTTATATGTTAATTGCCCATAGAGGAATTTTTAATTCAGTTGTTAAAGAAAATACCATACCCGCTTTTTTAGGAGCTATAAATAATTCTTTATATGATGGTTTTGAATTTGATATTTATACTTCTAAAGATGGAGTATTTGTAGTACATCACGATATTATACTTGATGGTAAATTTATATGGAAATATACATATAAAGAACTTAAGA
>CANDSI010000267.1 GCA_947388575.1 uncultured Mycoplasma sp. | reverse complement strand
CATCAACAACTAAATTATATTTACCATCTGATATTTCTTCTGTTGATATATTATCAACGCTTATATTAAACTTTTTAAATAATTCTTGATAATATTTTGAAAAACTAGACATATAATCACTTTCTTCATCAGATCCAAATTCATCAAAAGGAACCATTCTATTAAAATCTATACCATAATCATCTGATACTTCTAAAATAGCTTGTACTTTCTCCTCATAAAAATTAATTGTATCTTCTATTGATAAAGCTTTGTCTAATCTGATATTTAAAATTTTATCTTCTTGTTTTACACTTATTTCTCTACAATATGTACTAACATTATCTTTTCCAATATTACTAAAATTTAAATCAACTAAAATATAAGCATAACGTTCATGTTCTGCTCCTTCACTCATATAATAACAATCACTATAAAAATCTTTAGCTTCACTTTTATTATTAAATACATCTAATCTGTCATAACAAACAGTATATACTTTATTACTATATTTCATATTCTTCTCCATAATGATAATCAAATAGTTCCCACAATTTATTAGATATATCTTCTTCTGTCATATTTGTATTATACCAATCAATATCTTCTACAATGCTTTCCCACTCATCCTGCTTAATTCTTGTTCCATATTCAATTGTAGCTTTGCCTTCAACATAATGTAGTTCAACACAATTAACACCATTTATTACTCTTGCAATAGTAAATGAATCTTCATCATTTATTTCATTTAAATTTGTTAATAAATCAAAATAAGGTTCTTCTTTCCAATCTTCTAATTCTTTTCTTTTTGAAATATCATATTCTTCCACAACACAACCTGTTTCTGCAATATATTTATTTTTAAAATCCATATCATAATTTAAATTTTTAAAATGATTCTTTGCATCAATAGTATTCTTAAAAAATTTATAGAAGGAATTATCTTTATGTACTGAAACATCTTCTCCATCTTTCCAATACATCATTTCAATAGAATGACTAATATCATTTGAATCATCTAAAGACATAATATTCATAGTTTCTCTTATTTTATTTTTATCCTCACCAATATAAATATCAAAATCTTCTTTTATACATTCTTCAATTAATTTTCCCATAGTAGTAAGTTTATCTGAAACTAAAGTACATCCACTTATTCCCCAACACCAAGAGAAAGGTTTGTCATTAGTTCTAAATATAGTACATGTATGATCTTCTCCCTTTGTTAATCTCATCAATTCTTCATTACCATCAAAATATCCAAGTTTGATTAAATCCAATTTTTTATTTTCTTTTACCTTTAAAATAACACATTCTTCATTATTTTCAATAATATCAACCAAATAACATAATTTATTTTTCAAATTCTTCACCCCTTATAATTCCATTTCATTTTCTTTATTGATATTTAATTTTCTATCATCATTAAATCTTGTTTCTAAATCGCCATAACCAACAATTTTATAACCATTATCTCCTATACCAATTACTTCTTCTAAACCATATTTTTTTATTTCTTTTTCTAATATTTCTATATCTGTTTCAGAATAATCATCAATATAATAATCATTCCAATCTTCATCTGAAATATGACACATAGTAGCATCTGATGAACACACATCATCATAAATGCTTTGTAATAGTTTTGAACATTCAGATATTTTTGGTAATTTTAAATAAGAATCAAAATCATAATATATTAAATTTTTTAAAGCTCTATTAATAAAGTCTTGATTCATTTCTGAATCTTTATCTCCAATAGAATATCTAATATCAAATTCATCATAGCTAACAATTATATTAGCAACTTCATTGTCATCTTGATAAAGAATTGCATTACAACGCATATCATCATAATCAGTAGGCCATGTACCTAATATTTCAATATTCCTATGTAAATGATATTTATTATACCAATCTTCATACTTTGCCCATTCATCTGGTTTATGTAAAACATCATCTAACAAAATTACTCCATATTTTTCTTTTAATTTATTCGATTCATCATTCCAACTATCTGGTGGTAGTTCCCATATTGTATTCATATCTTTAAAATATTTATCAATATTATCTTGTGTATAATTAGTTTCTAAATATTTTTCTATCATATCATACTTTTCATGACCGATTTTTTCTCTAATACCCTCAAAATCTTGAAATATACTCATAATACTCCTTTATAAACTTATCTCAGTATTGTTTTTTTCTCTTGGAAGAACATAATCAATCATTTCATTTTCCATATATTCAAAAGGTTTAAATTTACTTGGATCTACTCCATCAGCATAATAATAGCTTAATGGAAATAAATCATAACTTGAATCTCTTGTTATTCGATATTCATTTGTTTGTAAATCATAAGACATATATTCTTTTCCTTCTGGAGATTCTAAATGACCAGATCCATCATCATATTTATGCCAATTCCACCCTTCACCTAATTTTTTGGCAGGTACTATCATCACTTCATCATCACAGTATGAATCAATATCTTCGTATTCTTCTTCAAATTTCTCTTCTTGTTTAATATTTTGTAATCTACTTTTTTCTAATTCAACCTGACTATATAAATCAGTTTCAACTTGTTTCCAATCAATCAAATTATCTATATCAGATATAAATTTTAAAACATCTTGTTTTTTACTTAAATTTAATTTTTTAAATTTTTGGGCTGGTAACATAAAACATAGGTAAAAAATGTAATTTTTTAAAAAAAAAAAAAAAGACCCATATGCAAATTCCCTCATTGAGTTATACTTCACTTAACC
>CANDSI010000266.1 GCA_947388575.1 uncultured Mycoplasma sp. | reverse complement strand
AATATTCATCGTCAATTATGAGATTTTTATTTCTCATAATTTCAACTTGCTCGTCTAGTGATTTAAATATTTTTTCCATATCTTCCACCTATTATAACATTATACCACAAAGAACACGTTTATTATAGTTCTTTTAATTGTTTTCTTTGTTAATTTTTTGTGAAAATTTGGTGAATTATGTATATGTGTGATATAATTATTATGGGTGATGACAATATGCCAGCTACTAATACACATCATTTTTTTACAAAAGATGTTTTTAAAGTAATTAATATTAATGTTAATAAAAAAATTAGTGATAGTGTTGATATTTTTAATTTGTTTGGAAAAAGTTTTGATATCTTATTTTTTAGTAATATGAATTTAGGAAATAAAGCTCATAACTATAATTCTAATTTATATTTTCAAAATATGATTAAGTATATTAGAAATAATAATTTATATAATAATAGTCAGGCTTTAGCTTATCTTTATGGTTCTATTTGTCATTATGTACTTGATAGTACTATCCATCCTTATGTTTTTTATTATACTGGCAGAGTTAAAACTAATGATAAAAGTACGTATAAATATAGAGGTCTTCATACTTATTTTGAATATATGATTGATGCTATCCTTTTTAAGGAAAGAAATAATAAGGATATTTATAAATCTAATTTGACTAAAGAAGTTTTTCCAAAAGTTAAATTTTCAAATGATTTACTTAATATGATTGATTATGTTTATTTGCAGACTTTTAATTATAATAAAGGAGCTCATTCCATAATAAAAGGAACTAGAAATTTTAGACTTGTATTTAAATATATTATGTGCTCAAGGTTTGGATTAAAAAAAATATTTTATAGATTTATAGATTTTTTTAGAATTAATAAAACTGATAGATTAAAATATTATTCTTATCATATAAGAAAATTAGATATGAATGTTCTTAATTTGAATCATGAGAAATGGTATTATCCTGTTGATAAAAAAATTAACTATCATTATTCCTTTTATGATTTATATGACATTTCAATTGAAAAAGCTCGTAAATTAATTAACGAATTAGATAATGCCTTAGATAAAGATGAAAAAACTGTTAATAAAGTTCTTCGTGAAATAGGAAATTTGAGTTATAAAACAGGAAAAAGTATTAATAAAAAAGATGAAATGAAATATTTTGCATTTTAAAATGTTAGTAAATTATTGTTTATTAACATTTTTTAATAGTAATTTATTATTCCTTTGGTTATTATTTGTGCTAACTTTTGTTGGTATTCAGAAGTTTTTAATAATTCTTTTTCTTTATAATTGGATAAAAATCCACATTCAATTAAAACTCCAGGAATATTTAATTTACTATACATGTAAGTTCTGTTTGGAATACTTTTTATTTTACGGTCATTATTTAATTCATTATTTAATATTTCTTGAATTTTACTGGCTATAACTTTATTTTTATCATTATCATAAAATACTTGAGCTCCATAATATTTTGAGTCATTTAAATAATTTAAATGAATAGATAAATATAAATTAGCTTTACTATTATTTATTAAATTAATGCGGTTGTCAAAATCGCTTTTTTTACGCCATTTAGCATTTGGTGTTGATAAATCATAATTTCCATCTCTTGTTAATATTACTGTTGCTCCCATTTTGGTTAACTCTATTTCTAAATATTTACTTATTTGAAGATTGATTTCACTTTCATAAGTTTCATTACTGATTGTGCCAGGATCTTTTCCTCCGTGTCCGGGGTCAATAATGATTATTTTGCCACTTAATGGTAATAAAGCTTTTACTTCTTTATTAATGAATAAAGCACTTATTAATAAAATTATTATTATTCCTATTTTTATTATTTTTTTCATATTAATATATATGTTTAATTATTAAAAAAAATAGCTAAATCGCTATTTTAAAAATTATATTCTTCTTTTATTTTCTTTTTGTTTTCTTTGTTGTATCCCACTAGTATTTTGTTGTTCTTACTTAATATTGTATCGGCGATTTCATCAAATACTAGTTTTGATTTTTTTGTTACACCATCAAGTGTTATTAATGGTTTAACTTTTCCAGTTTTATCCATTACCATTATACTTTTTTGGGTAGTCATTCCATATTGTCTTAGTCTGTATTCGTATAACCATATGATATCTTCATATTTTAAAGCTTTAAATCCACTTAGAAAGCTTATAATGTAGTTTTTTGTTAGTATTAAATGAGCTCTTTCATAATGAAATGCATCTTTATCATCAATTTCTGATTCAATTTTTCTTAATTCTTCATCATCAATTTTTTTGAATGAACTCTCTAATTTAACTTTCATAATGATAAATGCTAAAATAAAACATGTCCAAAATAACATACATAAGGCACCAATAACATAAAGAATAATTGAACCTGTATCTTCATTAGTTGAATCTAAATATATATCTCCAAATATTTTGTAAAAAACTTCGTCTGTTTTAATTTTGTCTTCTTCTTTTTCCATAGCATTATTGTAATATGATTCTGCTAGTCTTTTAATATCGCTTGATATTAATTTTGTTTTACCATAAATTGTTACTGGTTCTTTTTCTAAGTCAGTATTTTTTTAGTCATTATATTGCGCTTCAGTTAATGAAACTATGTAATAATATTTGTCGTCTGCAGTTATGTAAAACTTCTTAGTGGAATTATTACTCATTTTGGCAAATAATACAGGCTCCATTGATATTTTTACATTTACTTTAATATCTTCTCTTTCAGAAGTTTCACTTTCAATGATTTCATTTAG
>CANDSI010000265.1 GCA_947388575.1 uncultured Mycoplasma sp. | reverse complement strand
AGATATTGAAAGCAATATGAAAATAAGCCAAGTAATAGCTATTAAAAGTAAAGATAATAGTTATAGATTTTCGGTGTATAAAGGACAAGAATGGCTTAATAAGATAATGGAGGCAAAAAAGGGAAACAGCCAACAAGAAGTTAATAATGGCGATTACATAGAAGAAGTGCAAAGGCTAAAGAAATTATTAGATGGTGGGATAATAACTTAAGAAGAGTTTAACATAAAAAAGAGAATGCTAATGAATATTTAGTAGCCAATTAAGATTGATAATTGACTCAACTTATGATATAGTATAATAGTCAAAAAAATATAAAGGAGAAAGGAAAATGCTAGTAAAAAGATATACTGCTAAGAAGGAAAAAGGAAAAAATAGTACTTGCTTAGGAAAATGCTTCTCTGTCATGTCTAAATTAAGAGACGAATTAAGTATAAATTCTGAGGAAGATATAGAAGGACTGGTATCAGAATTAGAGCGATTACTAAATCAAATTAGTAACTGTCAGAAACAAATAAGAAGTATGTTAGGTTTGAAATTGTTAGAAAAAAGAATATTAAGTTTAGAAGATACCATAGATAATGTTAATATGCTTGAAGAATGTTTTAGACAAGAAGCAAATTCTCTTGAAGATTCACTTGAAGACGATGAGGAAGATGATGAGGAATACGATGAAAACAATAAAATAGATGGTGATGAATATGACGAAAGGTATATTGATCTTACAGAAAGAACCGAAGAAGACATAGTTGATTGTTTATATCTTTAAAAGAATACGAGAAAAAGATGACTTTAAAAACTAGATACACGACAAATGAACTTAAGTTATTTGAAAATGCTACAGGAGTTGTTATAGAAGATAGGGAATATACAAATGAAGAGATGAACAGATTCGGACACAAAATAACAGAATATATAATGAGCAGGAGTTGCAAGAATGAAGAAATAAACCAATTAATGAGTCAATATGATAGTATTTTAGATATTTTAGTAAAAGAAAAATAAAAAGAAAGGATTGTATCGTTTGGAACAAGTAACATATTATCAAATTGTACCAGAGAAATTTTTAGAAGCAGAAGATGTTCTAAATAAGTTGCAAAAGATTAAAAGAGTAGAATATAAAAAAGTATTATTTGGGAGATGGGACTATACTAGGTACAAAAGAATATATGTTGATATTGGAAAAAAATACAGTCAAGTTGGATATATAGACTTAATAAGAAGAAAATTTGTTGTTACGGCTAGAATAGAAAATGAAATTATTACTTCAAAATTAATAGAAAGTGTAAAAAAGAGAATTAATGAAATATTAGATGAATTTAATGATTTGTAAGGATATAAGGGGATAGAAAAATAGTTAAAACATACTATAAGTGTATGCTTTAACTATTTTTTTGGAGCCAAGCTTTAAAATCTTCAGGACTTAATAATCCGTTTTTATATTTATTTAATTTAATCTTACCAATTTTCCTAAATTTATCAAAATCATCAACGTATTTTTCTATATCTAGATTTCTTGATTTCATCATAGATTTTCTATTATAAAGTGCATAATAATTTGAGATTAGCAGATCACTGTTTTTAGTAGCATTAAAAGTATTTCGCCTACCAATATCACGACAAGTTTTCTTTTTTTCGCCAGGTACAATATTTTCACAATAGTTATATGCTTTATTAGTTGCAATAAAGTATTGACTACAATTTTTACAAACCTTTAAATACACTTTTTCTTTCAAGATGCTACAAATAGATTTATATAAAATAGCAGAGACATCATAAGGTAAGATTAGGTCGAGTTCTGTTACTTCATTTTTTTTCTTACCTAGAAAATCGTATATTTCTTTTTCTGTTTTACCAGGAAAGGAAGAAAAAAGATTAACAGAATAGTATGCAGATTTATTTTGATTTAATATACTTAATGTGGGGGATATTCTTCTTAATACATATAGCCTCTCGATTGGTTTGAATTTTTTCGCTTTCTCATTAGGACTCAACAAACAATAATCTAGAATCATATCAGTTTGTTTTTGAAGTTTTAAATAGTCAGTTTGATGCTTTGAGAGTAACCCTAAAATAAAGCTTTCAAATTTATCTTTTGAACAATGATTATTACCAAAAAGCTTTTTTAATTTCCCATAATCTAGGAGTGATAAAGAATATTTTAGAAAAAAAGACAAGAAAGTTTCATAATTTCCAAAATCAGTATTTAGAAAATCAGCTAAAAAAGCACCAATAGGTTGCATTGCAATTTTATAAGAGGTACTAATATTGAATTCCATATTTTTTTTATCAAAATTTATAGGATAATTGATAATTATTTCGCTACATTTTTTTTCATTTATAGCTAATCCTAAACCAGATAGAATATCTGATATATAAGCATTTTCTTCCATAAATGGCTCCCTTTATGTTAGTAACACAGATTACAAGCAAAGTAAATTTGTGTTACAAGCAGTTTTGCCTAATACTTATTGACTTTAGTAATGCCAAAAACTATAATGCAATCAGTTGGTAACGAATATGATGATCTATATGTTACTAACAAACATATAACGTATGGTATAGGCGAACTTTACATTCTAATTTGCTTTAAATTATACTATATGTTTATAGAAAAATCAATATAGGCATCCTAGGCAGCCTATATAGAAAAACTATGTCAAAAAATGTGTAAACACTTTTTGAACTAAAAGGAAGGAGTAAACATTGGAAAAAGTTGCTATAATAAATGAATTATATTTTGAGAAGAGAAAAACATTGAGTGAAATAGCAGA
>CANDSI010000264.1 GCA_947388575.1 uncultured Mycoplasma sp. | reverse complement strand
AGTATGTTTTGTGCATAACTTGTTTGATTTTTTTCTATATGTACCACATATATAATATTCATATACTGTTCCACTTTTGTTCTTACAATATTTTTTATGCATTGCTCTCCCACAATCTGCACATTTCAAAACACCTGCCCACATGCTAAGTTCTCCACTATTTTCTACTCTAGTATCGACTTTTCGCATACCTTGTGCTTTATTAAATAACTCTCTTTCTATAATAGGCTCATGCATATTTTCTACTGTAATCCATTCATCTTCTGGTACTTGCTCTACTTTATGAACTTTATAACTTTTTACTCTTCTTTTACCTTGTGTAATATTTCCTATATAAATATCATTTTTTAAAATATTTCTAACAGTTGATGGACACCATGAATAATCTTCTTGCATAATTTGAGAATTATTATAATTTTGATTTAACTTCTTCTTTTTGTAACCTGTTGGATTCAAAACTCCCATATCATTTAATCTATGGCATATGCTTAAATTTCCTAACCCTTCATTTACTTTCCATTCAAAAATTTTTCTTACAATTTCGGCTGACTCTTTATCGATGATTAATTTATGATTATCTTCTGGATTTTTAATATAGCCATAAGATGGAAATGCTCCTACAAATTCTCCGCTTCTTTTTTCTTCCATTTAGTGCTGTTCTAATTTTTATTGATGTATCTCTACAATATTCATCGTTTATTAAGTTCTTAAATGGTACTAATATTGTATTTGTGCTTGTAGGATTTTTAAAACTATCTACACTATCATTAATGGCAATAAACCTAATATTAAATAGTGGAAATATTTGCTCTATATAATTACCAACTTCTATGTAGTTTCTTCCAAGTCTTGATAAATCTTTTACTAGAACACAATTTATATTTCCTTTTCTCATATCTTCTAATAACCTTTGAAATCCAGGTCTATTAAAATCTGTTCCTGTATAACCATCATCAACATAAGTATCATAAACAATCAAATCATCATGTTCTTCAATAAATTCATTTAATAATGCTTTTTGGCTTGTTATACTGTTACTTTCTTGCTTATCTTCTCCATTGTCATTATCTTCTTGTGAAAGCCTTATATATACTGCTACTGACCATATCTTTGCTTTATTAATGTTTGAATTTTCTGAAGAATATTTTGATTTTCTCCCAGCCATTATTGTTTCTTCCCTCCCTTCTCTATATAGTATAACGTGTCCAAATTAGAAAATCAGCCCAATTTGCTGAAACTGTTAAAATTTATTTGTTACAGTTTCAGTATGCAAAATTGCAAAGCAATTTTACTTTCCTATCTTTTGTTTTAAAATATTTAATATACATTCATCAATTTTTTTATTATTTTCAGAATATATTATTTCAACACTTATGTTCCCGACTTTTAACCTATATAAATTTTCTGTTTCTTTTAGATAGCCAATAACTTCTTTTTGCATTTTTTAAATTACCCTTCTATTATTATTTTTGATATTTAAGTTTATTAATTTAGAAAAAATTTATTACTCTTTCTCTCTACTAGGTATATGTCACTTAAAACTCAAAAACCGGTAATTATTGAAAAATTTTTATAAACATCTACAAAAAAATAACCAGAGAATTAGTTTTTACTAATTTTCTAGTTATCTCTCTTTTTTCGTTTTTCATTCCTAAACCAGCTAATTAACATTATTAGATATCATCTTTATAACTTGTAATTTCTCGAGATGATTATAACATAAAAAAACAACCATCTGCAATTATCTATTTATATATATCAGTATCTTATTTTTCCACCACCAATTACAATATCATCAATATAAAATACTGCCGATTGTCCTGCTGTTATTGATTTTTGTGGTTCATCATATACTACTTTAATGTTATTTCTATATGGAATTATTTTAGCTTTATAGGCTTTTGAAGAATATCTTGTTTTTACATAACCTATCAGTTCTTTTTCTAATTTATCAAATAATAACCAATTAACATCTGAAACAATAAATTCTTTTATATATAATTCTTTTTCAGTTCCAACAATTAACTCATTTTTCTCTTTATTAAATCCTATCACATATAGTGGTACATCATTGGATATTCCTAGCCCTTTTCGTTGCCCTATTGTATATTTATATAATCCAGTATGAGTTCCTAATACATTTCCTTTCATATCTATAATGTTTCCTTTGATGCTTTTTATATCTGAATTATCTTCTAAAAAAGCCTTATAATCTCCACTTGGAATAAAACAAATATCTTCACTGTCTGGCTTATGTGCTACTGGCAAATGATGTTGTTCTGCAATTTTTCTTATTTCTTCTTTGCTATTGAATATTCCTAATGGCAACTTTAATTTATCTAATAATTCCTTTGGAGTATTGTATAAAACATAGCTTTGATCTTTGGAAACTGCATTTGCTTTTTTTAATACAGTTTGTTTATATTTGTCTGAATATTCTATTTTAGCATAATGTCCTGTTGCAATATAGTCGCATTTTAATTCTCGTGCTTTTTGGTACATACTTCCAAATTTTAAATATTTATTACATTCTATACAAGGATTTGGTGTTTTACAATTTGCATAACAATTTATAAAATCATCAATTACATATTTTTTAAATTCATTTTTAAAGTTTAAAGTATAATGTGATATTTGTAAATAATCACAAACCCTTTTCGCATCCATAGTAGAAGAAATACTACAGCAACTTCCCTCAATCTCTCCTTCAAATAGTTTCATTGTAATTCCAATAACTTCATATCCTTGTTCTTTTAAGAGAATTGCTGAAACACTAC
>CANDSI010000263.1 GCA_947388575.1 uncultured Mycoplasma sp. | reverse complement strand
AGTCCGAAATCAGACTTGTGTCAAGCTTTTTTTTGATATTCCATTTTTACTTTATGTTTTTCGTTATTTAAATATATATTATATATCTCTGATAAATTATTACTTGTTTCATTAGAAGTAACTTTTTCAATAGTATGTTTAACCTCATTTTTTTCCTGTTTTTTCAAACCGTTATTATTTAAAATATAATTTGTACCCCAAATAATAGCAATTAAAGCTCCAATCAATATTAAAATACTAAAGATCCATTTAAACCATTTTATATATTTCATAATTTTTTCCTCTTTTGTTATATTATATCAAAGTAAACTATATTTTAAAACAATAAAAGAAAAAAATCACTATACAAATAGCAATTTATTTAAAAATATTAAAAAGTTTAGCTTTACCAGAACTACTACTATTAAGTCTTGAAAAACCGAGAGCTACTAAAAAGTCATCTAATACTTGTTCATGTTCTTTTTTATCATCTAAATAAGGAATATTAAAGAACACATGTGCTTTAGATTCATTTTCAAAATCACTAACATCTCTTGCATTTAACACACTTTTATTTAAAACTACTTTTTTATCTTTCAGTTTTTCAAAAGCATCTCTATCACTTCTTATCAATTTATTTAGTTTAATAAGTCCTGGTTCAATCAAATATATAACTTCATTACACAAATTAATCTGCCCAGTACTATTCAAGTCCAAAAGAATAACTTCTGCTTCTGGATTATTAGCTATATGATAAGATAAATCTAAAGCAGTTGTTGACTTTAAGGCAGGATCATTTAAATATTTAAAATCTTCATTATCAACTTCTAGAGCTACAACATTATAAGCTACTTCTAAATGTTTTTTAAGCATATAAACTAAAGTAGTAGCTCCCGCATGAGCTGTAACATTTTTAAAACCTATTATTCTAAGCCCTCCAGAGCCAGTTCCAGAAAAAACATCAAAAGATGCTTTATTCCCACCATTATCATCCTTATCACTATTATTTAAATTATGATATTGAGCTACATCTTTATATGAATTAGGATTATCAATTAAAAATTTAACAGCATTAATATTTCGTGTAAAATTATAAATGCCCATTGAAACAAGACCTGATAAATAACTACCACTATTAACCATTGCTGAATCATCTAATAGTAAAATAATTTTATTCATATCAAAATTAACAGATAATTTTTGAATATTTTTAATATTTTGATATCCTTTAATTGCTGTAATATCAATAATCATTTTATTAAAGTAAAAATTAGTAAATATATTAACAAGTTCTTCAACCTCAAATTCTCCATTAATACTTTTTATAATATCAATGTCAAGAGTTGCTAACATATTTTGATATTTATTTGAAACTATAACATTCATAAGTAACCTCCACAATTTTTATTTATATATAACCTTATTTGGCAACGAAGCATAAATACTATCAATAGTAGACTTACACTGATTAATTTGAGACGAAGTATAATTTAAACCAGCAAAAGAACTATAATCATTACATGCAAAACCTTTTATATTAGGCAACGATGTTTTTTCGCCATCTGTTACCGGAAAACCACTAATAATTAAATTTTTAGATGTATAATAACCATAGTTTTGACCACAATTAATTATAAAATCTCTAATAGATGTAATACTATTTTTATTACAAACACCCGCCAATGTGTAACCTGATGGAACCACAAAGTCTTCATTATTAACATCAGAAGCATTATCTTTTTGCCAATCGGCCACTAAAGTTATATTACCTGTCACAGGTCTTGAGAAATCATAATAACTACCACCTAACTTCCAACCTTTAAAAGTATAATCTGCTCTCACAGGATCATTAGGTTTTGAAGCCTTATATCCCGAAACTACTTGTTGATTAGGAATTGAAGTAGATCCCCCATTAACATTAAATCTCACAGTAAAAATAACTTCTTGTGCTCCTCCATTATTATTTACTCCACCTGTACTTCCATCAACAGTTTTAGCATATTTAATGTCATCTTTAGCTTGAAAATTAGCTGTAGACCCTTTTATTGAAAAACGGGCAGTATCACCCAAAACAGGTAAAGTAAAACGATAAAATAAAGTAAGTTGATAATAATAAGAAGTATTAGCGCCTTTATACTTTTTCACACAATAATAATATCTTTGATTATCCTCGGTCTCTTCAAGTTCATTACTTTCTAAATTAACAGCACCATACATGCCTTCTTGCTCTCCGCATTTACCAGTAGTCATATATCCAGCACCCATTAAATAATTATTAACAAGTGTAATAGATTCTTCATTTAAGCCTTCGTATTTTTCAACCAATGATATTGCTTCATTTTTTACTCTAATACTTTTATTATAATCAATTGTTAATATGATATATCCTGCAAAAAGAAGGATAAATAAAACCATTAAGCCAATAAGCCAACTACCACCTATAGATTGTCTCACAATTATCCCTCACTTTAACTACACCAATCATAATTAATTGTTGCATCAACACATTCATTTGGGGCATAAACTCTTGCTGTTTCTCCACTTATAGTAAAATTAAACAAACTGCTAAAAATCGGCAAATCTAATTGCCAAAATACTTTTACTTGATAATATAAAGCATTCGGAAGTTCAGAATTACCATTAGCAGGTATTCCTTTAATACAAAATGCTGTTCTATCTCCAGTACCAGCAAGTTCTCCAGTTCTTGTATATCCCACAAATCCTTCACCACAATTACCAAAACTTCTGTAATTAGTTTCTCTAAAATAATCAGTTATTTGTTCAACAAAATTATAGCAATTATTAGATGAA
>CANDSI010000262.1 GCA_947388575.1 uncultured Mycoplasma sp. | reverse complement strand
AATTATACTAAAAAAGCAAAAAGATGTAAAGAAACTATCTATCTGCCTTTTTGCTTTCTTTTAACATAATAAACATTGTTATCTTCTTCTTTGATAAAACCAGCATTGGTAACTGCTTTAATACTACCTATATTGTCTTCATCAATACATACTCTAATATAATCAATATCAAAATTATCTAAAATATAATCAGTAATATCAATATTTATATTAGTTGAATAATGCTTTCCTCTTTCTTCTTTTAATACACCTAAATATATTAGTAGTATATTATTTCTAACATATAAATAGATAAATGCGACAAATTTATTGTTATCTTCTACTAAATATGTTGTGGGTTTATTAATCTCAAATGCTTCTAACTCATAATATGGCTGTTCAAACATATAAGATATATCGCCTAAACGTTCTAATAATTCACTATCCTCTTCATTTAATTCTTCGTCTAATTTTTGATAAAATTTTCTATGTTTGGGATTTAATGGATTAAATGGCTCATAAGAATATCGACCAATCTTAAAACTATCCATGTAACCCACTTAATTTACGATATACTTCATCAAAATAGCTAATAAATTTATTTACTTCATCGGTTGTTGTTAGATGAGATAAACTAATTCTTAGTGTTGAAGATGCTCTTACTTTATCATTATAGATTGCTAAGACACTTGTTGATAAATTACCACTGGCACAAGCTGTATTAGAACTTACATATACTTCATATTCTTCAAGAGCATGTAAGAAAGTTTCTGCTTTTATATTTCTTAAACTAATATTTAAAATATGGGGTATTGAATACTTGGTTTTATTTATCATTACTCCATCATATTTTGTTAATGCATCTACTATTTTTAAATTTAATCGTTCTATAAATCTTTCTCTTTTTTCTAAATCAATAGTAGCTAAACGTAAAGCCTTAGATAATGATACAATTAGTGGTACTGCAGGTGTTCCGGGATTTAACATATTACTTTTGCCTGAACCATAAAGTATAGGTGCAATATTTATATTGTTATTTTTATATAATACTCCTATGCCTTTTGGTCCATATATTTTATGAGCAGTAAAAGTTGCTAAATCTACATCGTGAAGATTAACTGCTACTTTGCCTATTCCTTGGGTCATATCTGAATGTAAAACAGTATCGGCATTTTCTTTTTTGATTATTTGTCGAATCATTTTTAAAGGTTGTCTTACTCCAGTTTCACTATTTACAGCACATATACTTACTAATATGGTATCTGGTCTAATTAAACTTTTTAAATCTTCAAAATCAATTAAGCCTTCTTTATCATTTTTAACATAACTTATCTCAAAACCAATGCTTTCTAAATAATCACATATGGCATATATACTTGGATGCTCTAATTTAGAGGTAATTATATGTTTACCCTTTTTGTGATGAGACAAAGAAGTGCCGATTAAAGCTATATTGTTGGAATTTGTAGCACCACTTGTATAGGTTATTTCAGTTTCATGAACATTTAATATCTCGGCGATTTGTTTTGTAGCACTATTCATTAAGTTCTTCGTTTTTATTCCTAGCTCATGTAAAGAATTGGGATTACCAAAAAAATCTTTACTTGTTCTATTATATGTATCTAATACTTCGTAATTTATCGGAGTGGTTGCACTATAGTCTAAATATATCATCTATTATTCACCTAAATTAATTATACAAAAAATTCAAGAGTTATTCTACTATAATTTAAGCTTTTTTAAATTTTATTTTTATTTTTTTAGTTTATTTACTATTTTTAATAAAGATTTGTGAGTTATGATTACTCTTTTTATTTTACTTTCTTGTTTTAAATAAGTACATTTACGCCAATCTTTGTCTATTCTTTTTAAATATATATATATTGCATCTATAAATTCATTTCTTAAATTAATATTTGGTATATAACGACTATTTTTTAAATAATAACTTAATACTTTAACAAAAAAGTTCGTTTTATTAACGTAGTTTATTTGCTCTAATTTCTTTTCAACTATGGCACATATTGTAATTATATCAAATATTCTTTCATCTCTTGTTATAGTCTCTCCACTTTTTTTAATAACATAATGATATAAATAATCAGGAATAAAACTTATTTTACCAGCTTTTATAACTGCCTCCACCACAAAAGGCACATCTTCATATTTTAAATTTAAAGGAAAAAGATTATCTTTTATTAACTCTGCCTTAAATATTTTTGTACATGGGCCTAAATGTATTTTAGTTAATAAGTCCTTATCTTCTTTTAAATTTCTAGCTTCTATTTTAGGTAACTTTATTTCTATTCTTTTACTTGGAGTTTCTAAATAATAATTAAACATTACTATTTCAGAATTCTCTTTTTCTGCAGTTTCTATTAATCTTTCAATGCAATTTAATTCTAAATAATCATCACTATCCACAAACATAATATAATCTCCAGTAGATTTATCTATACCTTTATTTCTTGTATCACTTATCCCAGTGTTCTTTTTATCTATTGCTATTATTCTTTTATCTTTAAAACTTTCAATAATCTCTTTTGATTTATCTGTTGAACCATCATTTATTAATATTATTTCTAGTTCTTTGTATGTTTGATTTATTAATGATTCTATACATTTTCTTAAATTTTCTTCCTCATTGTAAATAGGAACTATTATACTTACTTTTTTCATTATATCACTTCTTTATTTTTATTATATCAAAAAATACTTTTTGTGTCATGAAAAAAAAGATAAGTTTATTTTTGGTCTTACTTATCTTAACTTTCTTTAACTTTTTTTTTTATTTTAAATTTATTTTTTAATTTATCCAGAAAATCTT
>CANDSI010000261.1 GCA_947388575.1 uncultured Mycoplasma sp. | reverse complement strand
CATTATAAGTCTTTTTACTAACACTTTCTATCGCTTCTATTATTTCTTTCCAAATAGAAGTTTTATAATTATCATCAACATTTTCTAATACAGCAACAACACGTTCTAAGCCCATGCCTGTATCAACATTTTTTTGTTCAAGTTCCTCAATCGTGCCATCAGTATTTTTACGATATTCCATGAAGACATTGTTCCAAATTTCCACCCAGCGATCATCTTTAGGATCAAAAACTTTTGGTATATCTTCATCACTTCTAAAATAGAATATTTCAGTATCTCCCCCGCAAGGACCAGTATCACCTGCAATCCAAAAATTATCTTCCAACCCTAAGTAAGCAATTCGTTCTTCTGGTATTCCCAAACTTCTCCACACAGAAGCAGCCACTTCATCACGTGGAATATCATCATTACCTTCAAAAACAGTTACTGCAAGTCTATCAACAGGTATATTCAAAACTTTAGTTAAAAATTCAAAACTATATTCAATGCTTTCTTTTTTAAAATAATCTCCTAAACTCCAATTCCCAAGCATTTCAAAAAAAGTATGATGTGTCTTATCTCCAATTTCCTCTAAATCAGTTAATCTGACACATTTTTGATAATCGCAAAGTCTTGTTCCTTCAGGATGTTTTTTACCAAGTAAGTAAGGAATTAACGGTTGCATTCCTGCTGTATTAAATAAAACAGAAGGATCATTTTCAGGAATTAAAGGAGCACTAGGAATTTGTATATGTCCATTACTTTTAAAATAATCTATAAATTTATCTTTTAAATTCATTAATTCTCAACTCTTTCTATAAACTCAATAACTCTATTATCCAAAACATTTATATTATCATTGGTAATGGTAATATCAAAATTTCCATAATTTTCTAAAGCGGTTTCAGTAACATGCGTTTGCTCTTTTAAACTTAGCTCACTTTTAGCAAATTGATTCACTACATAAATAGAATATACATTTTTAAAAGTCTTTTTCATTTCTTCAATTTCATCTGGAAATCTTACATCACTAATTATTACTACATCATAATATAAAGAATAAACTTTTATATCTTCAATCATTCTATTAACAAGCATTTTAGGCATATCCATATTTTCTCTAATTGTTACACCTAATTCTTGTAAAAATTTCCTAGGCTTTGGTTCCTCACCATTCCAACCTAATATTTCATTAGCATATAATTTCAAATATTTACTATATTCCGTAATTATAGGTTTCTTTTTTAGGCTAAGATAATGTTCTTTAATAATCTTAGCAATCTCTCCTTTACCAGAGCCAGCCCTACCCGCTACTAAATATATTTTCATAATTAATCACCTATATAAAATTATATCATTAAAAATGATAAAAAAAAAGCATTAACAATTCATTAATATGAATGTAATAATTAAAAACTTGACAACTAGTTTTTTTTATGTTAAATTGAAAACATATTTTTTTAAGGAGGCATTTTTATGCAAACAATTAATGTTACAATTTTCCCAAATGATTCAAGCTTCATTAGTGAGGAATCTTTAAAATGCCAAATAAAACAATTTTCAAGCAAATGTCTTGAAAAACTTTTTGCAGTTAAACAAAATGATATTGATTTTTATATTAATTTACTGAAGCCATACATTTTAAAGCACCCTCTTTATTGGTACACCAATCCATTAGTCAAACTAATCAAAGAGCATGTAGGAAATGAGCTTCCTACATGCTTTTTTAATTATATAAAAGAAATTGAGGAAGATATTGAATTCCAAAGAACTGTTAACGAATCAATATTACAATATCAAAATATAATTAATAATAACGAAGACATAACCGAAGAACAAGTAGAAGAATTATTAGCAATAATAAAAATATCGCCAAAAAGAACAGAAGAAATATTAAACTTTATAATTTATAAAATTATAAGTAAAAGATTAAAAATTAACAATCAATTATATTCCATTATATTCTTTGCTTTTATAGATTTTTTTAAGCAAAAGAGTGGTGAAAATTTCTATGCATTTACCAAAGTAATACCAGATTTGATAATTAATAATAAAAAAGTTACTACAAATGCAACAGCTAAAAAAAGATATGGAAATACATTTATATTTTTTAATACCAAATTTATAACTTGTGATAAAATTGTAAAAAACTTATTTGTATTCTTTCACGAATTTTGGCATACAATCCAAGATAGAGAAGAAATTACTCCTGCTCATTTAAGAGAAATGTTTAAAATGGATGAATTTTTATCTGGAACTCTCAGTAATTACAAGAATATTAACTATCAGAATCTATCATTTGAAAGTGATGCTAACTTAAACGCACTAATTATGTTGTATCAGTTCTTAAATAGTATAAACATTTCTTGGTACAATGCCATTATACAAGCTAAAATTAAACACTTTAGAGGGTTAAGAAAGAACAATATTAGAATAAATAGCTTTGGCGTTGAAACAACACTTGAAGAATATTATCAAAGTATATACCTAAGCCAAAATCCTCAAGCAAGAAATAGAAAATTATAAAAAAAATAAGGCTTAAATTTAAGTCTTATTTAATATTTGCAAGTAATTCGTCTTTTTTCATTGTAGAATAACCTTTAACCCCTTGTTCTTTAGCTACAGCTTTAAGTTCTGTTAAAGTCATTTCACTATAATCATTTGCTTCTACCTTAGAAGCTTCTCTTTTAGTTTCTTTCTTCTCTTCTTTAGATTCTACAATTTTCTTAACACCTTTACCATTTAAAGCATTTTTACTAGTTTCTACTAATTTAGTAAATGCGGCTGGATTTTCAATAGCCATTTCACTTAGCATTTTACGATTAATTTCAATGCCAGC
>CANDSI010000260.1 GCA_947388575.1 uncultured Mycoplasma sp. | reverse complement strand
TTTGTGTGTACTCATACAACAATCGCAGAAAGTATATCAAAACTTCTTATGACAGTTTTTCCAGAAAGCGACCCAGCTTGTAAAGATGTATCAAGAATTTTTTTTGGTGGAAAAGGAGTAATATATGAAAACGATTTAGAGTATTTGAATAGACTAGATTTATTAAATTTAGTAAAAGCAGTACAACAATATATTGCAGATACAAATCAAAAACATAGACTTGCGATGATGAGAGAGGTTAGTAATAATACTAAAATATGTCTTAATGGTGGACTAATGGATATTCAAGTAAAACAAATAACACAAGTTAAAGAATATCAAATAAAAAAGGGATGTTTATATTTTGAAAATAGTAATTTTTTCAGTAATATAAATTATGATATTACATCTAAAAGCTATTCAAAACTATTTGATGAAGAAGTACCAATTGAAGAGGGAATCGTTTATTTCTTTATTAGAAAGTGGACTTTTGAGAGTAAGGATTGGTATGTTTTAAGAGTAAATTTAGGAGAAACAAAGATAGCAGAAAGAAAAGATGTTGTACAACACAATAAAACAAGATACAAGATAAAGTCTAATTTAGAATATTCTGTTTGCAAAAATGATTTTGAAAGAGGAATAACAAAGACAGACATAGAAGGAAGATGTAAGTTATGTAAAAAATTTTTTCAAGATGAATATTTGACATTTGATGAATTATTTGGGATATGTACAAATTTAATTCATATTGAAAGAGGACTAACTTTGTTCAAAGAACAAATAAAAGATTCGCAACATAATATTAGCAGAAATACTGATTGGCAAACACATAGTGAAACGGTCAATAAGCAAGCTTTATTTCCTATGAGATGTGATAACTTTTGTCCATATAAATTAACTTGCAAACACGGAAAGAACCTAATAGAAACAGTAAAAACAAAGAGAAATAGGGTTGTCGTAATAGATAAACTAGAATTAATCTCTTTAGAAAAAGGGCAGGAAAGATTAAAAGAAATAATAAAAGGAGTATTTTGAAAATGAATGATAAGAAAGTAATGATAATAAAAGCACCAACAGGACTAGGAAAAAGTAGAGCATATATTGAGTATGGTTTAGCAGAAGATAAGTGTAGTAAAGTTATAGCAGTACCTACGATAGAGTTGAAAGAACAGATTTATACTGATTGTGTAACAAAATATGGCTGTAGTAGATTTATGAAAACACCAGAGATACCTAAGTTCAAAGTGCCAGAAACACAAGAAAAAGTAGATAACTTATACAAAATGGGATTACATTCAGCAGTAAAGAAATTTTTAGGCAGAAAGAAGAGGGAGTTAGAAAAGAAGAGTATTTTACAGAAAGAAGAAAAAGCAGACTTGGGTAAAATAAATAAGTATTTAGAACAAAATAAACTTGTAAATAAATTTGAAGGAACAGTAATAACAACACAAGATAGATTGTTTCATTTCAGCAATAATTTTTTTGACAACCATAAAATAGTAGTAGATGAAGATATTCTAAAAAGGGTACTCAAAATCACTAAAATATCTATGAAAGACTTATTATCATTTAATTGTAAAGATAACAATATATATTCAAAATTTCAAAGTAGAATAATGCAAATAACAAATGCAGATTATAAAAGGACAACACAATTAATAGACAATAAAGTAGAAGAGAACGAAGTTATAAAAGAGATAAAAGATGATGTATATGATTTTGATATAATGTGCGTGTTTAGTGCTAAAGCATTTTGGAAATATAATCCTAAGAAAGAAGTAATGGAAAACTTTACAGAACTAAGAGCAAAGGGAGAGTGTACTAAAGAAATAGTTTTATCTAATAGTACAGATGAAATATATTTCTTAGAGATAAAACCTCTTCCAAATTATGATATAGTAATGTTATCAGCTACGATAGAAGAAAACTTTTATAAAAGACTATTTTGGGATTTTGATATTAAAGTGTTGAATGTAGGAGATGTCAAACTTCTAGGTAAGATTAAGCAATTTCCAGAAAGTAGCTGTAGTAGATATGATTTAGATAAGCACGAAGGGAAGTTTGAAGAGATAAGAAAAAAATATCCTCAAATACCAGATGAAGCAGTAATCACATTCAAGAAGTTTAACACTACAGAGGAGGCATTAAATTTTGGAAATACAGAGGGAAAAAATAAACTTGAGGGAAAAGATATACTAATTATAGGTACACCACATTATAATGAGGCAGTATATAAATTATATGCTTATGCTATGGATAATTATTCAGTAGATTATAGTAAAGAAAAGATGAGATACCAAGAAATAGAATATAATAACTGTAGATTCTGGTTTAATGCTTATGATAATAAATTTCTAAGAGATATACAATTTTGGCTAATAAATACAGAACTTGAACAAGCAGTGGGTAGGGCAAGACTTCTAAGAAATAATTGTACAGTTTATCTTTATAGTAATTTACCAATGAAACAAGCAGAGTTCTTTTACAATGAATAATTATAACTTATAACCTACAGCTTACTCTATACTAAAACGAAGTAATTTCAATACATTGCAGTTACTTTGTTTTTCTATTTTAATATAAAAGTGAGGTATAGAAAGATTTTATATAAACCTTTATTTGTAAGGGGTTTGACAATTATTCTATTATTATACCTACTCAATATGATTTTGATTGTTTTTGTAGGAGTGGACTATACCCCACATCTTAAAAATTAAAAATTTTGATGTGTAAATTGTTGATTTTGTGGGTCGAAATGTAGGTACATATACCTATATATAGCAAGTTTTACTTGTTAATATGGTCAACATCCCCCACCCCTCTATATACTAATTTTTGGGACAGAAAAAAGA
>CANDSI010000259.1 GCA_947388575.1 uncultured Mycoplasma sp. | reverse complement strand
GTTTTGAAAATACATGTCCAGTTATGCCAATGAATGATAGAAATACTGAATTAGAAGCTTGTTATCCAGAAATCTATAAAGTTGTGTATCCAATGATTAATAAGGCTTGTAGTAGTAATACTAGACCAGTAACTTCAGAGTTAATTGAGGAGTTAACAAATGAAATTTATACATCAATAGAAATTGATAATGATATTCATGTTAACATTAATTTGACAAATGAAGTGGGAGGAACAACAGGAAATAAAAATGTAACAAATAGTGTAAGAGCAGAAAAAGTAAAAGAAAATAGAGGGGAAGATAGGCAATTTAGAAATAAAGGTTTACAAGATTTAATTAGAATTTTATTGATTAGGGAGTTATTAGGAAGACCAGGAAATCGTCCACCAATGCCACCACATAGACCTCCTATGAGACCACCATTTCCACCAGGAGGACCAGGGCAAGGACCACGACCACCAATTATGCCAAGAAATGCTTACTATGATTTATATGAATAAAAAAATTTCAAAAAATTTCTATATATGCAAAATTTAATTTGCATATATTTTTTTTATTTAGTAAAAAATAAAAATGAGAAAATTTGAAAGGTGGTTAAAGAATGAAAGTCAAAGAATGTATGTGTAATGAGGTATGCTGTGTAAAACCAGATACGCATTTAAATCAAGTGGCAAAATTAATGAGTGAACATCATGTTGGTTGTATTCCCGTATGTGATGATAATCATTGTATTTGTGGTATTGTAACAGATAGAGACATCTTGCTTCGTGCAGTTGCGTGTGAAAAAGATACAAAAAATTGTCCAGTAAGTGATGTAATGACCTGTAATGTATGTACTTGTCAAGAAGATGATGAAATGACAAATGCACAAAGCAAGATGTCTCAAAATCAAATAAGAAGGTTGCCAGTTTGTGATAAAAATAATAAAGTAGTAGGAATATTAACATTAGGAGATTTAGCACAAAATGAAAGAGATTTAGGAGTACAAGAAGTTTGCCATACTATAGAAGGAATATGTAATGGTAACCAACCGCAAAACGCTGAATAAATACTTGTGAAAAAGAACGGATAATATTCCGTTCGTTTACATACAATATAGAGAGGAGGAAAGAGATGATTATTGATGTACCTTATTGGACAAGAGTATTGAAAAATATTTTATATGTTATATTATTATTATTAGGGCTATTTATTTCTTTACAATTGTCTATTTTTTATATGCCATTTTTAGTAGCTTTTATTATATCATTAATGATTGAACCAGCAATTAAATTCATTATGGCAAAAACAAAATTAACGAGAAGAAGTAGTTCAATTATTATTTTTGTATTAGTATCAGTTATTATTTTAGGAAGTTTGGCGTGGATACTCATTACGTTATTTTCTGAATCTTCTAGTTTGTTACAAGGACTAAATGATTATTTTGATAAAGCTTACATACAGTTTCAGCGATTAATGGAAAGCTTTAATTTTGATAAAATTCATTTATCTCAAGAAATACAGAATGTTATTCAAAATTCTACGGGAGATTTATTAGAGACAGCTTCTAACTGGTTGAGAAACGCATTAACAGGTTTAATTAATCTCGTAACAGGTTTACCCTCCATTGCCATTTGTATTGGTATAACCGTAGTAGCACTATATTTTATTTGTGTAGATAAAATTTATATATTGGATCAGATTGAACATCATCTTCCTAAAATTTGGGTGAGAAAAATAGGTAGACATTTAAAAGATTTGATTAAAACATTAGGTGGCTATTTAAAAGCGGAGGCAACTTTAGTATTAGTATCTTTTATTATTTCTCTTATCGGATTATATGTTTTGCAATTTATGGGGTTTAATATACAATATCCTTTATTAATGGCATTGTTTATTGGCTTTATTGATGCACTTCCTATTTTAGGTTCAGGAACGGTTATGGTACCATGGGCCATTCTTTCGGCTATTAATGGAGATATTAACTTAGGAATTGCTATAGTTATTTTATTAATTATTATGTCAGTTGCTAGACAGATATTAGAGCCAAAGTTAGTAAGTAAAAATATTGGAGTTCATCCGATTTTTACTTTAATTGCTATGTATACAGGATTTAAAGTCATTGGGATTATGGGATTACTGATTGGACCAATTGTCTTAATTATTGTTAAAAATATTTTTGCTAGTTTAATTGATGGAGGTGTTTTTAAAACTATTTTTGATCGAAAATAAGAGACAAAAAAATGTCTCTTATTTTTATCTTTATTCCCATTCAATGGTTGCTGGTGGTTTAGAGGTAATATCATATACTACTCTATTTACATGATTTACTTCATTAACAATACGTGAGGATACTTTTTCTAATATTTCATAAGGTATTTTACTCCAAACCCCTGTCATAAAGTCTGTTGTTTCAACTGCACGTAAGGCAATGGTGTAGTCGTATGTTCTTTCATCTCCCATTACACCAACGGATTTTAAGTTGGTAAGAACAGCGAAATATTGATTGATGTTTTTATGAAGTCCTGCCTTGGCGATTTCTTCTCTAAAAATGCTATCAGCATCTTTTAAAATGGTTAGTTTATCATCGGTAATTTCTCCGATAATTCGAATGGCTAATCCTGGTCCAGGGAATGGTTGACGGTATACTAAGTTTTCTGGAATTCCTAGTTCTAGTCCTGTTTTTCTTACTTCATCTTTAAATAAATCTCGTAATGGTTCTACAATTTCTTTAAAATCTACATAGTCTGGTAGTCCACCTACGTTATGATGGCTTTTGATAACAGAACTTTTACCTAAACCACTTTCAATTACATCTGGATAAATAGTTCCTTGTACTAAAAAGTCAACGGTTCCAATTTTTT
>CANDSI010000258.1 GCA_947388575.1 uncultured Mycoplasma sp. | reverse complement strand
AAATATAATGGTAATGTCGTAATAGTATATGAAATTGTAATACCAACCAAAACTATTAAGAACCAAGATAATTTATGGTCAATAACTAAATTACATATTAAACATACAATTAAAGCTATAACATAACCTATATTTAAAGAATACATTAAACATTTTTTTATAGTACGATATTTTCTTATTTCTCTTTTTTCCTCATTTAATGCTTCATCATCACAAGCCATAAAAAACTCATGTTCACTAATATTTAAAATACTACATAATTTAGAAATAACTGTAATATCAGGATAAGTTATTCCTCTTTCCCATTTTGAAATTGTTGTTGGAATTACATATAATTCTTTAGCTAATTCCTCTTGCGTTAATTTAGCTTCCTTTCTTTTTTCAGCAATATACTTGCCAAAACTTTTTTTATCTTGCATCTAAATTCTCCTCTCAAAAACCATTTTAAACTCTATATTAAATTTTAACAATAGCTTATTAAGCTAGTTTAGTTTTTAACTTATTTTATCTAAAACATTTCCCATAATATTAAAACATTTATTTTTACTTCTATATCCATAGTAACACCTCCTAAAAATTATAACATAACACACATTTTTCCCTAGAACTTCAACAAAAAAAGTAAGAATTAAACTTACTTAAAAACTAATAATTTATCAGTTACTTACACTAAAACTAATTATCTTGCATACAAGCATAAACTAAATCAATAACGTTTTTAAAATCTTCTTCCGTTAATTTTTCAACATATTTTAAGTTTCTAATTTCATAATCAATACTTCTTATATGTTCGCACAAAACAGAACCCTTCACCTTTAAAGATTTTTCTAATTGATAATGGGTAGGGAATTCCTTATCATTTGAAGTAATCGGACACAATATTACCATTTTAGTATTTAAATTAAAAACATCATTAGAAATAACAACTGCTGGCCTATATCCTTTTTGTTCATGTCCTTTTGTAGGAGTAAAATCAAGAAATACTATATCGCCTTGCTTAGGAATATATTTCTTTACCATATTTCTTTACCCTTGGCTTCATCCCAACTAAATTCTTTAGCTAAATTTTCACCATTATACTTTTCAAACCTTTCTGCGAGTGATATATTTACTTTTTTAGGTTTAGTAATAATAATTTTATCATTTTCATATGTTATATCTAATATGTCATTTGTCTTTAAATTTAATAATTTCAAAAAACTATTTGGTATTCGTATTCCATCAGAGTTACCCCATTTTTGAAGTTTAGCTTCCATACAATCATCTCCAATCTACATATAGTATATACTTTGTTTAAACATTTGTCAATGTTTTTTTAAGATACTTTATAATATTTTACCATTTAAACTTATAAAATATACATAATGTAGCTTTACTTAGATATTAATTTTTCAAATGAATTAGCATTTAATATTGTATTCGAAATAAACTCTCCATTATAAAAATTAGCCCAATTATTAAATACACATGGCATATTTTTTGCCTTTTCTAAAGTATCAACTTTAATAAAATTTATTTTAATATTATTCTCTTTCGCATAATTAGTAAGTTCCTGAATCTCATATTGAACATAAGGGCATTCATTACTATAATATATTGTAAAATCATTAGTATCAATTTTCATTTCTCTTGCTTTATCACTGAATTTAGGAACATCATTATCATTAAAAGATAATACCAGTAATTCATAATCACCTATTTCATCAACCACTTTAAACCCATAATGTAAAAAGAAATTTTTTTCTGAAATAAAAGGCTTCTTTATTTTAGAAGTAATGGTACATATTCCATTCATGTCTTTTTTTCTTGCATCATTTATAGCATAAGTAAGTAATTCTTTACCAACTCCTTGTCCTTTAAAAGAACCCGCTACCCATAAACAATAAATATATAAATAGTTTTTTCCTATGACAGGAACCCAAGCTGTTTCAAGTGGTTCATATTCAATAAAAGTCTTTCCTCGTGCATTAAGTTTTCGAAAAACATGTCCATCTTTCAATTTACTTTTTATCCATTCTTTTTTAGCATCAACACCACTTTGATGTTTTTTATCGCCAATCGCACAACAAATATGTTCTTTATCAATATTATCTAGTGTTAAATTTATATAATCATTCATATTTTACCTCATCTTTTTTATTGGATGTCTTATAACAGTTTTTAAGTTATTAATAGCACATCTTCTTGGATCACTAAGATATATTTCATGATGAAATCTATTTGTAGTTATATCTAGTTCATATCCATTTTCTTTCATAAATTCATGCATTAATTTAATAGTGTCTGGTTCATTATCATAAGAGCCTATATGCATACATTGTACACATACTCCTTCATCATAAGTTAAAAATTCTACTTTACTAAAGTCCAGATTCTTTTTATTTGTTGCTTCATTTTTAGCCCAAAGAAAATCATTTTCAGTTATAAAATCAGGTAATCTAATTACCGAAATAAATTCCATATCTTCTTTTCGATTATAATCTAATATAGTATTATTATCTTGCCACCAAAAACCTTCTAAAGGTGGAACTACATAAGGAAAATAACCATCTATTTTATAAGTACCTTTATAACTCATTTTTAAAGTAAACGCGATATTATATAAAAGACCAATTGACTTTTTATATTCACTATCCTCTTCATTAGGATTACCTTTTCCTCTAACTGCAATATAATTCATTTTAGGAATAGTAATAATACTAGGTTTATTCTTTGGCATATAAAATTCTTTATATTCTTTTTTATAATCAAAAGCCATAATATCTCCTCCTTGATATTTATTATATCAAACTTAATATGACACCAGTATGTCATATTATAAATAATTATCTAAACTTTCTTTCAAATCCTTAATAATCTCTTCTTTA
>CANDSI010000257.1 GCA_947388575.1 uncultured Mycoplasma sp. | reverse complement strand
ATTTAACAACATCTTTAGCTTTATTATAAACATTTTCTAATTGTTTTTCTTCATTAGCTAACACTATACTAAGAACTCTTTTATTTTCATTATTTTTAATAATAGTTCCAATTTCAAATATTTCAAAGTTATTATAATTTTTAAAATTTTCATTTACAATATTCATTAAAGATAAAGACATATCATCACGCAAAATATTATTAGTTTCTTTACCTATTAACTGAACATTATTAATCTCTAAATTAAATTCTTTTAATAAATTAGTATCATACCAAAGATAGCTATTAACTTCATGCATATCATATTTTGTTGCAAGCATATTTTTAACACTATATTCCTGGTCAAAAATATTTTCATGAACTGTTGGAATTAAATCTAATTTTAAAGGTTTAGGAGTAAAGTTTTCTAAGCCATAAATTCTAGCTATTTCCTCAATTAAATCTTGTTTTATTTTAATATCTTTAGTCGCTCTATAACTAGGAACTATAACTTCTATATTAAGATCTGTAATATTTACTTTAAAGCCTAAAGTTTCTAAAATATTTTTTACTTGATTATCTTCTAAAACTCTACCCATATAAATACTTAAAGTTTTTTTATCAAGAATTATTTTTTCTTCACTTACAGGATTTGGATAAATATCTGTTAAATTAGACGCAATAACCATATCTGGATTTTCCTTACGTAGTAAATAAACCAATCTTTTTATGGCAAAATCTGTCATATTAGGGTCTAAACTTTTTTCATATCTACTACTAGCTTCTGTTCTAAGACCAAGTTTTACAGCAGTTCTTCTAACACTTCCCGCATTAAATGTAGCAGATTCTAGTATTGTACTTGTAGTATCGCTTAAAATTTCACTATCAAGACCACCCATAACGCCCGCAATCCCAAAATATTTATCACCATTTTTAATCATTAACATATCTTTTGTTAAAGTTCGCATCATTCCATCCAAAGTTGTATATTTGTCTCCTTCATTAGCATTACCAACTTCAATATTTTCTACAACTCGTGAATCAAAAGCATGCATAGGTTGACCTAATTCTAGCATTAAATAATTAGTAATATCAACTAATAAAGAAATAGAACGCATCCCAACATAATATAAAAATATTTGCATATCAAGAGGAGTTTTATTATTTAAAATATTATCTAATTTTAAACCACAATATCTATAACATAATTCTGGATTATTAATAACTATATCTAAATCTTTTTTATCATTCACAATTTCTTCAATTTCAAGTGGTAATAATTCATGATTAGTAATCGCACATATTTCTCTTGCAATACCATAATGACCCCATAAATCTGGTCTATTAGTTAATGATTTATTATCTATTTCCACAATTATATCATCAATAGGCAAATATTCTTTAATATTAGTTCCGTTTATCCATTCTTTTGGTAAATCTAAAATTCCATCATGATTATCACTTATGCCAATTTCTCTACCACTACAGCACATACCATTAGAAAGTATTCCCCGAAGAGGTCTAGATTTAATTTCCATTCCATCTATATGACCACCTACTTTAACATAAGCTGTTTTAAGACCTACTCTAACATTAGGCGCCCCACATACAACTTGAATAGGCTCCCTCTCTCCTATATCTACTGTTAAAATATGCATATGGTCACTATCAGGATGTTCTGTACATGTTAAAATTTCAGCGACAACTACCGAATCAAAAGTATTACCTACTTCTTTTACCTCTTCAACTTCTGCAGTTCTTATTGTAAAAGTATTCCAAATATTTAACCAATCTATATCACTACCATTTTTAATATAACTTTTAAGTTTATTACAAGATATTAACATAATTTTCCTCCTAATCTATTTCAAATTGTTCTAAATAACGAATATCTCCACTATTTAAAACTCTAATATCATTAATTTTATATTTCATCATTGCAAGTCTTGTTAAACCTATACCAAATGCAAAACCTGTATATTCTTCTGAATCTATTCCACCTGCTTTTAAAACATTAGGATGAATCATACCACTACCAACCATTTCAATATAACCACTATTTTTACAAGTAGGGCATCCCTTTCCACCACATATTAGGCAAGACATATCCATCTCATAACTAGGTTCTGTAAATGGGAAAAATCCAGGACGAAGTCTAACTTTAACATTTCTTTTAAATACTTCACTTAAAACCTGTTGCATAACATACAATAAATTTTCAATAGATACACCTTTATCAATAACCATACCTTCAATTTGGAAGAAAGTATTTTCGTGATTAGCATCTAAATCTTCATTTCTAAAAGTTCTGCCAGGCGCACATATTCTAAGTGGTGCTCCATAATTTTCCATCGCATGAATTTGATTATCACTAGTTTGTGTTCTAAGAAGCATCCCATTATTTAAATAATAAGTATCTTGCATATCACGAGCTGGATGGTCTTTAGGAACATTTAAAGCTTCAAAATTATAATACTCACTTTCCATTTCAGGACCACTCACAACTGTGAATCCCATTCTTTTTAAAATATCCGTTACTTCACGAGCCACAATTGTAACTGGATGTAAACTACCTTTATTTAAAGCATATTCTGTACTATCATCAAAGCTTACATTAGATTTATTTTGTGCATCTTCTAATTTTTGATTAACTAATTCTTCCATTTCTTTTTTAGTAGAATTAATAAGACTTCCATATTTCTTTTTTTCATCAATACTCATATCTTTTAAACCAGATAACAATTCCTGAATTTCACTTTTCTTACCCACATATTCTGACTTTACATTTAAAACATCAGCTTCTTTTGAAACATTTTTTAAAGCACTTTCCAAATTACTTTTAAGATTTATTAATTTTTCTTCCATAATATCATTCCTTTCTTTATTCAGT
>CANDSI010000256.1 GCA_947388575.1 uncultured Mycoplasma sp. | reverse complement strand
TAAAAAAATATAACCAATAGCAATAACTACAACTAATATAAATAATATTTCTTTCCAATATTTTTTCATTTTTTTCTCTTCTTAATAAGCGTATTATACTTACTAACTAAATTATAACACATCAATTTAGTTTAGAAAATAGTATTATTGATAAACATAGTTTTCTATTAAATTATAAAATTCTTGATACAATAAAGTTTTATCATAATCGGCTACTTTTTTAAAAATATTTTTAGGAAAATAATTTTTTATAAAAAGATAAGAATCCACATAATCAATTTTCGTTTTATCATTTGGATAATAAACATTTAGAATTTCATACCCATCATTAGTTTTCTTTAAAACTATTTTATAAGGACTAGAAATTACTCCCTTTGGATTAATTATTTCATCATCATAATTTTTATCTAAACGAGACCCATATATAGCCCACAGATAAACTATTATTTCATCATCACTTTTTATATCAATTAAGAATGTATGAACAACTACAAAATTTACAAGATTAAAAGTTTCATTATTATAATTAGTATATGTTTTATCCATTTTTGTTAAAAAATATCTTTTAATAGATTTTTCCATATCTTGTTTTTTATATTCATACATAGGCCAATAATTTTTATTGCCCCAAGTACTAAACACTACAGGTTTATCATTACTCATTCTTTTGTTATCAATAATAAATAAACTACCAAAAATAAATAAAATAATAAAAGTTATAACACTCAAAGAAGATAAAATAATTTTTTTAAATACCTTTCTTTTATTTTTCTCAAAAATAACTGTATTAATAATATTTTCTTCCAACTTTTCTTGATATTCATTTTCTTGTAATTTCTCACCACTTAAAAGTTCATTAATAGAAATATTAAAAATATCGCATATTGGTTTAAAAAGTGATAAATCAGGCATATTCTTTCCATTTTCCCAATTAGATATTGCTCTATCAGTAACATTTAATTTCTCTGCTAATTCTTGTTGAGTCATCTTATTTTCTTTTCTAAGATAACATATAAACTTCCCTATTTTTTCTTGATTCATAATAACACTTTCCTTCATAGCTTAATTATACAATAATTAAATAAAAAAGAACATGAAATGCCCCTTGAGTTATTAATCGTGCTTTAAAATATCAAGTTTAAGTTCTTCTTCTAAAGCATCATCGCAATTTTCGTGTTTACAATAATAAAATACTATTTTAATCGATTTTGCAAAATCATCAGGTTCTGTTTCCATAAAAGAATCAAATTCACCATAAAAATTACCATCTTCATCTCTAGTTATTTTTTTTCCTAAAGCTGCTATAGAAGCATCTATTTTTCCATTTTTAGTTTCATCTTTTAAAAAGCCAGTAGCACCAAGTAACTTATCATTAAAATAAACTGATATTTTAGCATAATAATAATCTAATTCTTTATTAACTTGTATATCTTCTAATTTAAATTCTGCCAAATCATTTCTATAATCTGCAATACCTGATTGAAAAGACACGTTATGAGACTCTCCCGTAAAAGTATAAAAATAATCTACATCTCCTGGTAATACATTTCTCCCTGAAAATAAATCAGGAACATTATCTTCATTTAATTTTTCTTTTTTACAACCTGATAATAAAATTAAACAAATACTAATAAATAATAACGGAACTAATCTTTTCATTTAATCACTCTTCAAATAAATTATATCATGTAAAAAATTAGCATTCAATATAATTAAATAGTTAATATAAAATTTGATAAATGTATTGAAGAGATTGTAATTTTATGATATATTTTAAGATATAAAAAAGGAGAATATATATGGCAAAAAAAACATTTGAAATTAAAGATGACGAGCAACTATTTGCAGGAAAAGTTTCTGGAGACTGTTGGAAAATGCCTAATTTAAGTATTAATAGACAAGTTTCAGGAAAATATTATTTTACTAATAAACGTATCGCCTTTCTAGCTTCTGGTTTAGTTGGAACAGAAAGTGTAAGTTGGGAAATTGAATTAAAAGACATTGAAAAAGTTAAAACTTGCACAACTCCACCATTTTTCCCATTTGGAATCTTAATAACAATGAAAAATGGCGATAAATATAAATTATCTATACTAAAAAGAAAAAAATATTTTAATTGGCTATTAGACCAAATAAATTAATTATAATGAATCAATAAAAAGATTATTACAAAACTTATAGAAAGGAAATACAAATATGCAAGATATAAAAATAAATAGAATTTACAAACATTTTAAAGGAGATTATTATCTAGTAATTGATATTGCAAATGACTCTGAAACAAAAGAAAAATTCGTTGTATATCGAAGACTATATGGAGACTATTCTTTATGGATTAGACCACTTGAAATGTTTGCAAGTGTTGTAGACCATGAAAAATATCCTAATGTAACCCAAAAATATCGTTTTGAATTACAAGATATTGAAAGTGTTGCTACAAATTTTCAAAAATAGAAAAACTCCCTAAAAGGAGTTATTTTTTTTGGTTGCCCCAGTTGGATTCGAACCAACGGAATCATAGGGTCAGAGCCTACTGCCTTACCGCTTGGCTATGGGGCAAATTACTTTTATATTATATCACTTTTACTTTCTTTTTCAAATAAAAATATGTTAAAATATAAATGGTGATAATATGAATATTGAAATAAATATAACCAATGAAAATGAATTATTAAATATCTACAACAAAAATATAATATCTGAAACTCTAGATAATTATTTAACAACATCTTTAGAACATCGTTCATTAAAAGAAAATATTACAATCAATATAACTGGAACAGAAAATGAAAATATAAAAAACATTATAACAAACTATTATAAAGAAAAATATCTTTATTTTAAAAAAATAGACACTTTGGATAACTACATTAGATTAGTATTA
>CANDSI010000255.1 GCA_947388575.1 uncultured Mycoplasma sp. | reverse complement strand
ATTTTGGAATGGACACTAGATTTTCAACAGGAGTTAACCTAATAAATGATAATATTAAAATAACAAACCATCATCCAGCATTTCATTCATTTATATTAGGTGGATGTGCTAAAATAGGAGACGCAATAGGAAATATTAATTTAGGATTATTTATGTTTAGTTGCTTTCAATTATTTGTATTAATAAGTGCTTTAACATATTCGCTTATTTATTTAAAAAGATTAAAAATACCCTTTATATATCGTTTTATAGTCTTAATAATGTATTCTTTGATACCAGTATTTCCTTTATATGCAATGTCACCAGTTAAAGATGTTTTTTTTGGAGCGTTATTAATATTTTTTATTATTGAATTACACCGCCTAATAACATCAAATTATAATAAGAAAGATTATATTATATTAGGGTTATTAATGTTATTTACAATGCTTACAAGAAACAATGGTGTATATATTTTATTATTTAATATTTTATGAACAATTATCGTTATAAAAGAAAAAAGATTAGCTTTAATAATAACCATATTATCTACATTATTTGTGTATGTTGCACACAATAAAATACTTTTACCAAAAATGAATATAACATCAGGAAGTATAAGAGAAGTATTATCAGTACCATTTCAACAAACAGCCAGATATGTAAAATACCATAGTGAAGAATTAAATGAAGAAGAAATTGCTATAATTGATAAAATACTAAACTATGAAACATTAGGTACAAGATATAAAGCCAATCTAGCTGATCATGTTAAAGATGAATTTAATAAAGATACTACTAATGAAGATTTAATTAAATATTTAAAAGTATGGTTTATCCATTTATTTAAACATCCAATGACTTATATAAATGCTACAATAAATACAACTTATGGTTACTTTTATCCTAATACATCTAACTGGTATGTTTATCATAATTATGACAAAAAGTTAGAAAATGTTGGACTAGATTATCATTTTATTAAAGGCTTAGGAATACCAAGAAACATACTTGGAAACTTTGGAGTAATATATCCTTATATTCCTATACTAGGTTCTCAAGTTAATATTGGTTTTAATGTTTGGGTATATATGTTGATATTTACCTATTTAATAGTAGAAAAGAAAAAGAAATTCATACTTTTATTAATACCAGCATTTACACTATTACTCACTTGTGTAGTAGGACCAGTAAATACATATTTTAGATATATGGTACCAATTGTATTTAGTTTACCATTAATCATTGGTTTAATATATAAAGAAACTAAAACAAAGAAGATGTGACTATAAAAAATCACATCTTTTTAAGTGTTATGTCGAAATCTGTCGTACGCATTTTCTTGCTATTTATAACTTGATAATTTAGAATAATAACTTGAGCGTTAGGGCTAATGCTTTTACTTATAACATTGTTTTTTATTCTATTACATTCCCTTGGGGGTTTTGGAGTAGAAAGGAAGTGATGCTGTGGAGTTTCGGATAAGAGTAATTTTACCGTTTAAAAAAACATTAGTCTTAAAGATAAGGCTAATGCTTACACGCAAGTAGTAGGCGTTAGAGTCTGCCCTAACGTTCTACTGATTTAATATTAACATATTTTTTATATAAATACAATTATTAATCAATATACTTTATATCACTTTTACCTAATAGCCAATCAACAGAAATATTATACTTTCTTGCTAAATCATAACAAGCGTGAGTACTTATAAAATACACACCGTTTTCATAATCACTAATAGTTGAATTTTCAACATTTAAGTTTTTAGATAAATATCTTGTGGTTAAACCTAACTCATTTCTAACTAACTTAAGATTTTTACTTGATTTTTCAATATCTAATTCTACTTTTTTAAATGCTTTTTTATTATCAGTTAAACCCAATAAATAATCTATACTTAAATTATAAAAATTGGCTAAAGTATTTAGATGTTTTAAAGGAATAATTCTTTTATTGCTTTCATAACAAGCATATGTTCCTCTTTAGATGTTTAATATATCAGCAATATATTGTTGAGAATATAAATCGTAAGTTCTAACTTCTTTTAATATTTTGGAAATAGGCATTATTATTAAACGCATATATATCACCTCCAAGTAATTATTTTTATATTAGAAATTTATTAAATTATGAAGACAAAAAAACATCAATGATAATAAAACTAAGTTGTATAAAAGTATTAGTTTTAATACTTAATTGTCGAAATCTGTCGTACGAATTTTGTTGCTATTTATAACTTGATAATTTAGAATAATAACTTGAGCGTTAGGGCTAATGTCTGCCTTTTCTATTCACTATCCTACTCTTCTTTATCCTACGGGGTTTTGGTTTAGTAAGGAGTGTGATTAGATGAAGGTTCAAATAAGGGTAACCTTATTCAGAATAAATAAAATGACATTAACTATTACAGTCAATGTCTCTTTGAAAAATAAGTAGATATTAGATTGCATCCTAACGTTCTACTAATTTAATATTAACATATTTTTTAAATAAATGCTAGTTTTCTTTTTTCTTAAATACAAATAATTTACTTAAAATATAATTAGCAACTGTAACAATAACTTGAGAAACAAGTTTACCAATTTTATCATTTAGATGTAAAACTGAAACAATAATAAACATCGTAAACATATCCATTAAAAGACTAAGAATTCTAGAGCCTACAAAAGAAGAGGCTTCTTTTAGCATATTTTTGTTTTTACTTTTAAAAACGTATTTTCTATTAGTGAAATAAGCAAAAGCAACAGCAAATACCCAAGAAATAATATTAGCAATTTGCAGTTCTAATTTTTTATTAGGATCTAAAAATGTTTCAGTACAAATAAAATAAGTAGCAAGACTAACAATAGTGGTTAAAACGCCCACAATCAAATAATTAATAATTTCTTCATATTTAGTGTATA
>CANDSI010000254.1 GCA_947388575.1 uncultured Mycoplasma sp. | reverse complement strand
GCATACCCTAAAATAATAGTAAAAAATATAAACCACATTTTAACTTTCCCTAAAAATAAACTTCTTGTTTTTTTACCATGAATAGTTCCAATTGTATTAACAAGTAAAATAGTTACTTCTAAAGCTAATAATAAATAAAACCATTTAGTAATTTTAATTAAAGGTAATAATAAAGCTATATTAAGAACTTTATCTGCAACTGTATCCATTAAACTTCCATAAAATGTTTCTACATGAAATCCTCGCGCTAATTTTCCATCAATAAAATCTGTTGAAAAAATTAAAGCCACAAAAATTAAAAATAAATAATTAGGAATACTTTCATATAAACACATCAAAACAATAGTTAAAAATAATCTTGAAGTTGTAATTAAATTCGTTAATATTTTCATAATATCACATCCACATAAATATTTTATTAATAAAATATATGACAAATAAATTAATTATAAGAGTACTAACTCCATAAACAATCTTTTCATCTTTTCTTTTAAAGCCTTTACTTAATTTAAAACTATACCAAAATATAAAAATACTTAATAAAAAATAACATGTTATTCTTAAATCATTCGCATTAAACCCAATGCCCAACATATTTTTCTTAGTTTCTGGCACACACCCACAACCAAAAACTTTTAAAAATAATAATTTATCTAATAATTCATAAAAAGGTGTTATAAAAATTAATATTAAATAAGGTAAAATATATTTAGCTTTTTTATTTTTAAAATAAACTACAAGCCATATTAAGAAAATGATTCCAATTATTAAAAATACATATAACATAAATCCACCTTCTTAACTAACTATATTATACCATTTAATATATATAAATAAAAGAAAAAAAGAATTGATAATTATATCAAAACTTTTACTTAAGTTGAGCTTCTATTTGAGCTTCTTCTAATGCACAAATTATTCCTAATATTTCATTTAATTGCTCAGTCATTGTTAATGCATCTTGAGCATCAATGAATGTTACAGCAGAATCCCTCAAAAGTTTAGCAGATTCCAAAGCTTGTTCTACACTGATAGTATTCATACTTAAACATTTCATAAAATGTAAGCGTAAAGAATTCCATTCATGATATGTAAGATTAAAAGGAAATCCTTTTTGAAATATATTCTTATTTTCTTTTAAGTTAAGCTTCGTAATTCTTTCTAATTCTGCTCTTCTAAGAGCTTCCATCATTTCCTTTTTACCAAAGTAAGCTAAATTAGCTCTTCTTAAAGATTCCTCACTCGTATGAATTGAGCCATCAAAAGCTATATATTCTGGCAAAGTTCTATTATCAATAGGCTTTTCTTCAATTTTAAGATTTTTTTCATAAAAAGTATATTTATCCATATATATCCCCTCCAATGCGATTTATTATATATCAAAGTATTTAAAATGTCAAACTAGGCAAACCAACTTTCAATAAATTTTATATACTCACTAATTAAATCACTTTGTTTACTAGAAATTATCGTATCTTTAGCAAGAGTTATATCGTCTGTAATAATATTATCGACTTTTAAATCTATCATTTCCCTAATACTATCTTCTGTATTTACTGTCCAAGCATATAATTCTTTGCCCTCTTTATGAACTTTTTTTACAAGTGATTTAGTAACACTAGTAGCTTCAATACTAAAATGGTCTGCATATTCTAAACTAGTAATATCACCATAAGCGAGGCTCATAACATAAACTGTTTCTATATCTTTATTATACTTTTTAACATTTTCTAATACTTCATATGTTTGAGATGTAATAACTGTATATTTTAAATAATTATGCTCTACAATTAAATCAACAACTTTCTTCTCAAAATCGTGTTCCATCCCTGTTGGTTTAAGTTCAATATTAAGTTTAATATTATTATTCTTAGCAAACTCTAAGGTTTCTTCCAAAGTAGGAACTTTTTCTCCCTTAAACTTTTTATTAAAAAAGCTTCCCACATCCAACTCTTTAACTTCTTCTAAAGTCATATCCCATATATTTTTATCTACCCCAGCAGTTCTTTTAAAATTAGTATCATGAGTTACAACTATATATCCATCTTTAGTTTCAGCTACATCAAGCTCTATCCAATCTGCCCCAAGTTCTTTAGCGCCTTTAAAAGCACTCATTGTATTTTCAGGATATTTAAGTGAAGCACCTCTATGGGCAGTTACTTCTAAAGTTCTTGTAAATTCTATATTAAGATTATATTTTCCTTTATAAATACCATAAGTGAATACTGACCCACATATTATTGCTAAAACAATAAAACCTAAAATTATTTTCTTTAGTTTTATATTATTTTTATCTCCAATTTCAGTTTCTTTTATTTCAATATATTTTATTTCTTCTTCTCTTTTTTCTTTTAAATCATAATACAAAACACTTATAGTGGTATAACTAATCGGTGTAATAAGTAAAAGGAAAACAATAAGAGATAAAGCTATAAACACCCAAATAATAGTAGTCATAACACTTTCTAAAATAACAATATTTCCTAAAAAATGTTGTATTCCCAAAATAAGTAGTATTCCTAAACCAATAAATATTAAATATAAAAGCACCATTGTAAATTGAACTATAAACATACTAAGAAAATCTTTTATATGTCTTTTTGCACTTAAATTCTTACTTAATTTTCGCGCTTTTCTAAAACTAACATTTTCTAATACAAAAAAGTGCAGTGAATATAACCATCTAAATAATAATATAACTAAATATATCATAACTAAAGCAAAAATACATAAAAATGGTATATTACTTTTAATAAAATCTAATATAAATTCTGGAACACTAACAGAAGAAATAAAACTAGAAGTAAGTCCAATATTCAAAAAAGGAATTAAAAATAAAATAAAGAAAGATATCGTTATATTGATAGGATTAAAAATTCTTAAACA
>CANDSI010000253.1 GCA_947388575.1 uncultured Mycoplasma sp. | reverse complement strand
TTAAGTATTATATTATCTTTAGCCGTTATATTAAGTTTCTTAACATTTATGATATTATTAATAGTGCCTCAAATTAAAAATACAACTAATTTATTTATCGATAATATGCCAACATACCAGGAAAATGTTATAAATTTACTAGATAAAGTTGGAGTAAATAATGAGATTAGATCAAATATTATAGCTAAATCTAAAGACTTTGGTGACAAACTAACCATATATTTAAAGGATAATAGTAATACAGTAGCAACTAGTATTTTAGGAATTGCAAGTAATATTGTAACAAGTGTTGTAAATCTTACTATTGGCATTATTTTTGCGATCTATTTATTAGTAGAAAAAGAGCATTTATTAAATCAAACAAGTAAATTATTAAAGGCCTATTTACCTGATAAAAAAGTAAATAAAATAAGTAATATATGTCATTTATCCAATAAAACTTTTGCTAGTTTTGTAAGTGGTCAATTTTTAGAAGCCATAATAATTGGAGTATTATGTTTAATAGGAATGTTAATTCTTGGAATACCATATGCTGCAACAATATCTATATTAGTAGGATTTACGGCTCTCATACCAGTATTTGGAGCATTTATTGGAACAGGAATAGGAGCGTTTTTAATCTTTATGATAAATCCTATGAAATCATTAATATTTATTATATTCATTTTAATATTACAACAAATAGAAGGAAACTTAATCTATCCTAAAATTATGAGTAAAAGAGTAAATTTACCAGGAATATGGGTTTTAGTCGCAGTAACAATTGGAGCTAGTATCTCTGGAATTTTAGGAATGTTACTAAGTGTACCAATCGCATCAATCCTTTATAGTATTCTAGCTACTAATGTTAATGAAAGATTATTAAAAAAAGAAAATACTAAAAAAGTAAAAAAATCATAAGAACAGCAATGTTCTTTTTTCTTGACAAGAATTTAATTATAACTTAAAATAAAGTCCACTAAAAAGGAATGATTAAAATGTATGGAATTCATACTTATGAAGAAATATTAAAAGACCCATATCTAGATATTATTGATTGGAATTATATAACACTACATCCTGAAGCTAAATTTGCTATAAGAGAAAGATATTTACAAGACCCTATATTTAAATCTAAAATTGAAGAAAAGAAAAATTTAAGTGTTTCATTTAAACAAAAATTTGAAAAATTCTTTCCAAGTTTACAAAAATCACGTTAAATTTTGACATATGAGATAAATTATGATATGATACAGCTCCAAAAAGAAGGGGTAATATGGAATTTAAAACACGAGAAGAAGTATATGAATTTTTAAAAAAGTGTACATACTTAGACGAAGGCAGTCAAGGAAAATGTTATGTAGATAAAGAAAAACAATTAGTATATAAATTATACTTTAGCTTTTTAGATCCATTTGATGAAGATATTATCTTAGAAGAAAGTGATATATTAGCATTCAAAGATATTAAAACAGATATGATAATTTTCCCAAAAGATATAATAAAATTAAATGGAGTAGTAATTGGAGATATAACTAGATATGTTGATGCTCAAAATTTATACAAAATAAATCCTTTAAGAGTAGACATTAATTGGCTATTATCACTTTGTGAATTGGCTTTAAAAGAAATTGAGTATATATCAAAAGAACATATCAAAATCTTTGATATGTTATATAATATTATGTTAGGTAACAAATTCTATATAGTAGATACACTTGAATATTCAAAGAGCCAAGAAGACTACGCTAAAATTTTATTAACTAATTTATAACAATTTAATTTATCAATAGTCTTCTTTTTAGTAAGTGGTATATTTGAAGAAGTAATAAAAGACAATCATTTTTTAAATGGTATGTATAAATCATTGGGTTATGGTATATCTATCATAGAATTTATCAAAGAATTAAAAAAGTATTTATCTGAGTTAGTAGGTAAAGAAATAAAAACTTTAGAAGAAGCAAGACATTTAGTAGATAAAGAGGAGAGTGAAACTCCTTATATACGTTTATTAGAATTATAAATTAAGAAAGTGTCAAACTTTCTTTTATTATGTTATGTTTTAGTGTATAATTAACTTAGGTGATGTAGAATGAAGAGAGTAATATTAGTAGATGGTAATAATTTAATGTTTAGAAGTTATTATGCTACTGCATATTCTGGTAATATTATGAAAAACAGCAAAGGATTTCCAACGAATGCTTTATATGGTTTTGTAAGTATGATGAATAAAATAATTAATGAAGAAAAACCAGAGTATATAGCAGTAGCTTTTGATATAGGAAAAAACTTTCGTAAAGAAAAATATGATTTTTATAAAGAGGGAAGAAGTGCTACTCCTGATGAATTAAAAAGTCAAATGCCTATAGCGAGAGACATATTAACAGCTATGGGAATAAAATATTTAGAATTAGCGCCATATGAAGCAGATGATATTATAGGAACCCTAGCTCGTATGGCTGATGAAGACCCTGAGGTATATGCAACTATAGTTTCAAGTGATAGAGATTTATTACAATTAATCAGTCCTGTAGTAGATGTTAAATTATTAAAACAAAAAGATTATATTAGATATAATCCTGAAAACTTTTTACTAGATTGGGGCATAGAACCAATAAAGATTATTGATTTAAAAGCTCTCGCTGGCGATTCATCAGATAATATCCCTGGAGTTAAAGGAATTGGCGATAAAACAGCTTTAAAGTTATTACAAGAATATGGTTCTTTAGAAGGAATATATGATAATATTGAAAATATCAAAGGTAAAACAAGAGAGAAATTAGAAACAGACAAAGAAAATGCTTTTATGAGTAAAGAAATAGCAACCATCTATCGCGAAGTACCCCTTGATATTGAATTTGAAGGTATTAAATATTTAGGAACAAATGAAAAGGAACTAGCAAGTATTTATGA
>CANDSI010000252.1 GCA_947388575.1 uncultured Mycoplasma sp. | reverse complement strand
AATGGTATACCACCACAAATTGGAGACATTATAGATTTTATAAAAGAAAATCCTCAAGCTAAAAAAGAATTAGAAGTAATATTTGCTAATTATTCAGCCCATTTTCATAATTATGGCGCCTATATGATTGAAGCTATAAGAAGATTTAGTGTGTCTCAAGAATTTGATGAAGAGCAATATTAAAACTATGCGCCACCGAAGAAATAAAAGAAGCAGTTGTAAGCTATATTTTAGATCATAATAGAAAAATATATTCAGCACTCATTACTGAATATGAAAGAGCTCGAGTAAATAGCGATGAAAACTTAAATAATTTATTTAATAAGTATGGATTTAACTATGAAATTTTAGATTCTAAAGATAAAACTCAATTAAAAAAGATGAACTTTGAAGATATAGAAGAATTATTAAAAAGATTAAGCTTATTAAAAGTTTATCAAATAAATGTTGCTAGAGTAAGTTTATTTAAATTATCAGTAATAGAAGAATTAGTATTTAAAGGAATAATAAGTGAAGAATGGTTAATAAATAATGAAAGTTTGCTTTTAGAGGGTAATAGAGAATTAGATATAGTTATAACAAATATAGATATGTTATCCAAAGAAGGAATAAATATGATTCAATATAGTAATTCATTAGATATTGCCAAAAGTACTACATTGAAACATAATCTATATTTATTAAGACTATATAATTTAGCAGTTAATAAAAATACAACAGATATCAACTTTTTAGGAGCTTGTGATTTAAGGCAAAGAATAGAATTTATTTATTCTCTAGGATTATATCAAGAATTAACAGATTTAAATATTTTAAATAATTCTATGGAAGATTTATTAAGAATAAAAATTGCTAATTCATTAAACATATCTATTGATAGTATAACAGATATATCAGAGCTCTATTGTGATTTCACTTCTGAAATTATACCAGAAGATATTAAAGAAAAACTAGGAAAAGAATCAGATTTTATTTTAGGAATTCCAGTTTTTCTAGAAGAATATCGCGATTCTAATCAAACATTAAATATTAATGGTATATATATATCAAGTGAAAAAGTAAAACGTAATCTTGCTAAAATAGGAAGCAATGATTCTAAAAGTTGTTTTTATGCTATAATATATAACGGTTTCTACACTTATGAAGAAATAGAAATATTAAAAGGTGTTTTATTACCAAGAGGTAATCAATTAAGTTAGAAGTTAATTCTTCTAACTTTTTTTTAATTACATATATTTATGTAGGTGATAATATGTTCTTTAGTGAGATTCATGAACGAATCAGATTTGTATTTTTAGTTTGTATTTTCATATTAATAGCAATAATTATTAAAGTATTTTATATTCAAGTATTTACTTATGAGAAATTAAATAATCTAGCTGAAAGTTTATGGAGTAGAGAACTACCTATTAAAGCAGATCGTGGGTTAATAGTTGACCGTAATGGCGAAGCATTAGCTAGTAATATAACGACTGTATCATTAGTAGTAGTTCCAGGCCAAATAAAAGACCCAGAGCGTGTTGCAAAAGATTTATCAGATATTTTAAAGTCCGATTATAAAGATATGTTATCTCATGTTACAAAATCAACATCTATTGAAAGAGTTCACCCTGAAGGGCGAAGATTAGATTTTGAAATAGCAGAAAAAATAAATAAATTAAATTACGATGGAGTATATTTATTAAAAGAAAGTAAAAGATACTATCCTTATGAATCTGTATTATCCCACGTTTTAGGCTATGTTGGAATTGATAACCAAGGATTATCAGGAATAGAACTTTATTATGATGATTATTTAACAGGAGCAGATGGAGCGATTAAATATTTCTCTGATGGTAAAGGAAACAAACTTGAATTAACAGAAATATATGAAGCACCAACACCAGGAGTAACACTAGCGCTTACTATTGATATGCGTCTTCAAATGGCTGTTGAAAACGAACTTGATAATGTTGTATCTAAGTATTCTCCTGAGCAAGCTCTTATAATGGCAATGAATCCTAAAACAGGAGAGATACTAGCTATGGCAAGTAGACCAAATTTTAATAATAATGAATATCAAAAATATAGTAATGAAGTTATCAATCGAAACTTACCAATTTGGATGACCTATGAGCCTGGAAGTACATTTAAAATAATTACTTTATCAGCAGCTTTAGAAGAAAAAACTATAAATCTATTTGAAGATACATTTCATGATAGTGGAGCTATAGAAGTAGATGGTGCAGTAATTCATTGTTGGAAACATGGAGGACATGGCAGTCAAAAAATGATTGAAGTAGTTGAAAATTCTTGTAACCCAGGTTTTGTTAAAATAGGTCAAACTTTAGGGACTGATAAATTAATGAGCTATATAAATAATTATGGATTTGGAAATAAAACAGGAGTAGATCTAAATGGTGAGTCATCAGGAATATTATTTAAACCAGAGAATATGGGACCAGTTGAGTTAGCCACAACTAGTTTCGGCCAAGGAATAAGTGTAACACCATTACAACAAATAAGAGCGGTATCTGCGGCAATTAATGGTGGAAAATTATACACACCACATATAGTAGGCAGTTTTCAAGAAAGCGAAACAGGAAGTATTATAAAAAAAGTAGAACCAAATATTGAAAAACAAGTAATTAGTGAGGAGACAAGTAAATTAGTAAGACATGCATTAGAAAGTGTTGTAGCTAATGGCTCCGGAAAAAATGCTTATATTGAAAATTATCGTGTTGGTGGCAAAACAGGAACAGCTCAAAAAGTTAAAGACGGAAAATATATGGATGGTAATTATATATTATCATTTATCGGCTTTTTACCAGCTGATGATCCTGAAGTTATAGGTGATGTCGCAGTCGCTACTACGGCAGGTGTCACCCAGTGTTGTGGCGTTGTATCGGAGGCTAGGT
>CANDSI010000251.1 GCA_947388575.1 uncultured Mycoplasma sp. | reverse complement strand
TCTTGATGTTACATAGCTTGCCTTCTAAGTATAGACTATAAAAATTTCGTTAATATATGTGTTATTACTTCTTTAGGAGTATATTCTAATGCCATTCCGCTTTTTCTCGATTTTAAGTTTGTTGCCTTTATTATATTAGTTTTTATATTGTTTAGACTTTTATTATGGTTCTTCGCAATTACTGTATATATATTTTTCTGTAAATTATCTAATTTATCCCAACTATTAGCCTCATATATCAACATAATTGCCTCTAGCACGTAATATGTTCCTATATGTTTTAAATTATATCCCATATTGGTTAATTCTAGCAATATATTATTCTTTATGTTACAATTTGCTATTCTATTATTTTTTATAATTTCTTTCAATAAATTACAAACACTTTCTATCTTATTCTCTTCTATTTGCACCTTTTGATAACTCTCATTTACTAATTTTATAAGCAGTTCTGTCTGACAAATAATGGGAAAATTTATCTTCTTTATTCTATTTATATCATTTATCTTCTTTATTAATTCGTTTAATGTAAAGTCAAAATCCCTTATATCTAATATCAATAAATCTACATAATGTCGAGAAAGAATTTCTAACATTTCACTTTTTGTATTTGCAATATATTTTACATAAATTTCATTACACTGACTTACTGTTGAATTTACTAATTGCTTTAAACTTAACATATCTTTACTAACAAATAATGCTTGAATACTCATTACTTATTATTTCCCCTTACTTGATAACTATCTAAATCAGGTATTTCAACATCTTCTTCCATAACATTTCCTATGTTAAGTGTAAAAATTTTTTCGTAAAAATATTTTCCAAAAATTTCACTTCTTTCCTTTAATACATAACTATTTTCTTTGTCTATCCAAATCTCGGTATATCCTGTACTATTATGTTGTATTCTTAGCACATTGCAATTTCTTTCTTTATAAATTTCTGTTCTTGCTTCTATGGTAGTTTTAGATATTAGATTATTTATTATTCCAAAATCTCTTCCATAAGTATTAGTATACTCATAAAAACCTTCAAACTCATTTTCTTTCATTTCTACAGTATATGGTTCTATTCTGTTTAATGTGTTGGTATCTATTACTGCTGTTTTCGTATCTTCATATACTTTTACTAACTTATCCGAATCGATAGAACCATAAAAAATATAGTTTGGATTAACAAGTTCATTATTTGTAATATAAGAACTATTTTCTTTTTTATAATTTCCATCTTTATAATAAATTTTTGTAGAATGATACCTTTGTGCTTCTGTACTATAATTTATCTCATATTCTTCTATATTTAATGAATAATTTTCTGCTTTTTTTAAATCTTGAATAGTATTAAAGCTTCTTTTTAATATGCAATTGTTGTACACGTATTTTATAATAATACCTATAAATACAGTCATTATAATTAACAGTAATAGAATTGTAATACTTCTTAGTTTTAACATTTTCTTTCTATACTTCTTTAGAGAATCTACCTCATGTTCTTCTTCCATCTTTTTTCTCTTTTTCATATTATTATTATTTTTTTGTAACATTTCTAATATCTGCTTACAATTTTCGCAATTCTCTACATGATTATGTATAATTTCTTTTGTTTGATTGCTTGAAAGATTTTCAACATAACTTGGTAACAAATCTTTAATGATCTCACATTCTTTCTCCATACTATTTTAATTCCTCCTTTAATTTCATTTTCCCCCTATAAAAAGTTATTCTAGCCCATACCTCAGTTTGTCCTAATATATTTCCTATTTCCTTAAAAGATAACTCTCCTTTTATTCTAAGAATAAAAACTTCTTTAGTCTTTTCATCTAATTTATGTATCTGTTTATATAAATCCAGCATCTCATCTTTATTATCTATATCATTTTCTATAATATAATTTTCTAACTCATTATCAATAGATATTAATGTTATTTGTTTTTCCTTCTTTATATAATCTATCCATGTATTTTTTGCTATTCGGCATAACCAAACATTAACACTACAATCATTTCTAAATTTTTTAATTCCTTTTATAGCTTTATAAAAAGTTTCTTGGGTTAACTCTTCAGCAATATCTTGATTGTTACACAAACTTAGTAAATATTTATATACTTTTTTTGAATGTGCTAAATATATTTCATCCATATTTTTAACTCCCTTTACTATTAAAGACATCTTTTTATTTAAATTCGTTACAAAAAATATTTTTTCTATCTAATTTTTTTAAATTTCAGTTATCTTTTGTTATTTTTTTATAAATCTTGTCGAAAAAAGTGTTATAAGTTTATAGTATATATAATGAAGTACGTTCGGGTGGTTAAAGCTTTCATAGCTTTTTCCTATAGGTTAGGTTGAATTTGCATTTTTAATAGGAGGTTCATTATGAAAAATATACTTCGCTACAAACGAGCCATCGCCCTCATCCTCACATTGGTTGTCTGTTTTTCTATGAACACTGTAACCTTTGCTGCGGGTGTCTCAAACAATGAAAGCATCTTAGCGCATGATGCATCTGACATGGGTGACGTACGGAATGGGTGCGAGCTCTATCTGCTCTCTGATGACGGAATTATGCCCTTGAGTTACGTCAATGGATATGCCAGTGCTACATTGGACAGCAGCCACAAGTTTGTCGTCGTTATATGTCATGACACTCAAGGGATCGGTGGAATGGGGATTACCATCACCACTTCCTGTTCTAGTGGCACTTACAACATGCGTGTTAGAGGCTTTGACGCTTACGATGTAAATGCTGCATTTACGTCAAAAATTGACCGTACTATTACTACAAACGGAACATTTTATTGGGAACATCTCATGCACAATGCTGATTTGCATATGTATGGCTTCAGTTTTGATGTCCCTGATGGTGTAACAGCAGATGTGCAGATTTGGATTTATGGC
>CANDSI010000250.1 GCA_947388575.1 uncultured Mycoplasma sp. | reverse complement strand
GAAAAACTATCGACAATTATTTTCAGAATGATTAGAATAGTTGAAAGTTATGCTAAAAAAACAAATAAAAATAGCACTATAGAAAGTATTGATAATTTTAGTTTAATTGAAAGTTTAATATTTTTAGAAGACAGTGTAAAAGACAGAATTCAAGATATATTACTATATGGTGCTTTAAGCACAGAAGAGCAAAAAGATCTAAAAGATTTTTTATCAAGATATCAAGGATTTAAAAATCAAGCTTTATAATCAATTAAGTTGCAGACAAGCAACTTTTTATTTATAATAAGATATAGAAATGAGTGAAAATATGTTTACAGACACACATTGTCATATATTAGAAGAATATTATGACAGTATATATGATATTTTAGAAAATGCCAAAAGTGTTGGTATAAATAGAATTATCAACAATGGTTGTGATACTAAAAGTAATTATGAAGTAATAAATCTTTGTAATAAGTATGAAAACGTATATGGTGCAATAGGTATACATCCTGAGAATGTTGAAAGCTATTCTAATGATGATTTAAAGTATATTGAAGAAAACTTAAATCATCAAAAAATTATTGCTATTGGAGAAATTGGACTAGATTATCATTATACAAAAGATAATAAAGAAAAACAAATAGAACTATTTGAGCGTCAATTAAAAATAGCTGAAATCTATAATTTACCTGTTATAATTCATTCTAGAGAAGCAACTGAAGACACAATAAACTGTATAAAAAAATATAAAGTAAAAGGAGTAATCCATTCATTTTCAGGATCAATAGAAACTGCCAAAATATATATAAAAATGGGATTTATTTTAGGAATTAATGGTGTAATAACCTTTAAAAATTCCAAATTAAAAGAAGTAATAAAAGAAATAGATCTAAAAGACATAATATTTGAAACAGATAGTCCTTTTCTTACTCCTGAGCCATTTCGTGGCAAAAAAAATGAACCTGCTAGAATTATAAATATCGCTGAGTTTATTTGTGATTTAAAAGAAATTAGCAAAAGTCAAGCATCAATAATTACCAACGAAAATATAAGTAGGATTTTTGACATTTAAAGCTGTTTATGATATTATGTTTACAAGCCAATATAGAGGTGAAAAAATGAAAGGTAAAAAATTATTTTACTTAAAAAATATATTTGAAATAACAATTATAGTAGGAATTATATTTAGCTTAAAAACATCAAGTACTAAAATAAATACATATAGTAGTAACGAAAACATGAATAAAAATGTAAACTTATCAACTATGGCAATATATATAAACAAGGAAGAAGAAGAAAGAAGAAATGAGGAAGCTTTACAATACTATTTATGGGGAGTATTAGATAGTTACACTGGAGATCTAACAGGATATGGAGCTTTTTGCCCTTTATGTACAGGCAGATTAGCATGTATGTCTAATCTTGATTTAAGTAATGGACGTACTACTTATGAAGATAAAACATATGGCGAAGTACGAATAGTCGCATCTAGTAAAAATCTTCCATGTGGTAGTATAATCCGTTTTAATAGCAAAAGAATAAGTGATAAAGCAACTTTAGCTATAGTTTTAGACCGTGGAGTATTAGGAAATGATATTGATTTATTAAGTCCAAGTGAAGATTATGCTGCTAAATATGTTGGACGAAGCAAAATAACTTATGATGTTTTAAGATCAGGATGGGAAAAGAAATAACCCATCTTTTTAAAGATAAAAAAATAAAAGGAGTAAAGCTATGGAAATAAAAGCTAAAAAGAGTTTAGGACAAAACTTTTTAAAAGACGAGAATATACTAAAGAAAATATGCGAAAGTGTTACGACTAATAATAAAGATCTAATAATAGAAATAGGTCCTGGTACAGGCGCCCTAACAAAATATTTAGTAAATAAAAACTCAAAATTAGTATGCTATGAAATAGACACAAGAATGAAGGATATTCTAAAAAAATATGAAAATAATCAAACAAAAATAATATATCAAGACATACTAGAAAGTAATATTATAGAGGATATAAAAGAAATAGAATATGAAAAAATTTACATTATTGCTAACATCCCCTATTATATAACTACACCAATAATTAAAAAAGTTATGGAATTACCTAAACTTGAAAGTATGACGCTCTTGCTTCAAAAAGAAGTCGCCGAACGTTTAGCAAGTAAACCTAAAAATAAAAGTTATGGATCATTAACAGTATACCTAAACTATTATTTTGAAATAGAATATTTATTTACAGTCAAAAATAATTGTTTTGAGCCCATACCAAAAGTAGATAGTGCAGTTATCAATTTTAAAAAACGCAAATATAAATTTAAAGTAAAAAATGAACATATACTCTTCAAATTAATAGAAGATTCATTTAAATTAAAAAGAAAAACATTAAAAAACAATTTAAAAGAGTACAATTGGACTAAAATTTATGAAATATTACAGCAAAACGATTTAACAGAAAATACACGCGCGGAAGAAATATCTCTAGAAATATTTATTGATATAGCAAACAACATATCTTAAGTTACCAAAAAAGAAGGTAACTTTTTTTAATAATTTAAATTAATTTATCATATAGTTTTAATGGTGAATTAAAGTGGAATTAAAAAGAGGAGATTTAGTTACCAGAATAAGTTATAACCATGACACAGTATTCAAGATTACTAACATTAAAAATGATATTTATTATTTAAAAGGTACAGAAGTAAGATTATATGCGGATGCTGAAAGATATGATTTAGTAAAATACAAAGAAGTCGAACAAGACAAAAAAGAAGAAACAATTGAAGAAGAACTATTATTAGATAGAACTGAATATTTTTATATACCAGGAACTATATTACACATTGATGGAGACAAAGAATATTTAGATAAATGTATAAATTATTATAAAAAAAAAGGAATATATGCTATTGGAAAGAAAGTCA
>CANDSI010000249.1 GCA_947388575.1 uncultured Mycoplasma sp. | reverse complement strand
TATATAAAGGAAATTTAAAAAGTGGAGAATTAAAAATTGCAGAACCTAATAAATGTTTAGGATATGAAAGATATAAAATCGGTGAAGTAAATGAAAATGAATTAAGTAATGGTGCAAGGGAATTATATAATATTGTAAGTGAGAAATATAGTTATTTAAAATAGATGGAGGATATAGATTTATGGATAAAGATTTTGAAAAATTAATAGATGAAGCTAGAAAAATAGCTGAAAAAAAGATATTAAGTGAATATGCTTCATGTGGACATGTTGGATGTGCTTTAATGACAGATAAAGGAAATATTTATACAGGTATATGTATAGATTCAAATTGTGCATTAGGAAATTGTGCAGAATATGCAGCAATAGCAGAAATGCTAAAGAATAATGAAAGTAAAATTGAAAAAATAGTAGCATATTCAGCAAAAGGAAAAATATATGCACCATGTGGAAGATGTAGAGAACTTATTCGTATGGTAGATAATTCAAATCTTGAAACAAAAATTATGGTAGCTGAAGATGAGGTATATAAATTGAAAGATTTATTACCAAAAATGTATATAAAAAAGACTATATAGGAGATAAAAAGAAATGAAAGTATTATTTGCAACAACAAATCAAGCAAAAGTTGGAAAGTATAAAGAAGCATTAAAAGAAAGAGGAATAGAGTTAATTACAATAAATGATTTGGATTTTAAACTAGATATAGATGAAAATGGAAAAAATGCAATAGAAAATGCTTATATAAAAGCAGAGGCATATTATGATGCGACAAAGATACCAACTATAGGAATGGATAATTGTCTATTTATAGAAGAATTACAAGAAGAAAAACAACCTGGTACTCATGTTAGAAGAGTAAACCGAAAAGAATTAACTGATGAAGAAATGATTGAATATTATACAAATCTAGTAAAAGAATATGGAGGAAAATTAACAGCTAAATGGGTATATGGAATGGTAATATGTGATGGAAGAGAAAGAAAAGAATACAGTTGGAGCAAAAGTAATTTCTATCTTGTAGACAAGCCATGTGAAAAAAGAAATCCTGGATATCCACTAGATTCAATATCAGTTATGCCAGAAAATAATCAATATTGGTTAGAACTTACAGATGAACAAAAAAAGAAAAGTAAAGAAAAAAGTAATACAGATGATGTTGTAGAATTTATAGTAAACAATATATAAAATTAGGAGTAATAAATTGTGAAATTAGAAGATTTAAAAATAAAATATGATAAGTTACAAAGAAAGTATGGAGCAAAAGAATTAGATTCTATTTATAATGGTGGATGTACAGAAAACCCAGATATATGTTTTGTATTTATGAATCCAACAGGAAGAAATATAGCTTCGTCTAAAGAATGGAAAGGCATAAAATCTCCTTGGATAGGAACAAAAAATATTTGGGATTTATTTTATAAGCTAAATTTAATGGATGAAAAAATATACAAAAAAATAAAAGAAATAAAAGGTAGTGAGTGGACAGAAGAATTTGCTGAAAAAGTATATGAAGATGTAAGAACACATAAATATTTTATTACTAATTTAGGAAAATGTACACAAATAGATGCACGTGAACTTCCTAATAGTATTTATGAAGAATATTTAGACTTATTAAAGCAAGAAATAGAAATTATAAAGCCTAAAGTGATAGTTTTATTTGGAAATCAAGTTAGCTCTATGGTTCTTAATAAAAAGATATCAGTTTCACAATGTAGAAAACAATTATTTACAAATAACATCAACAATAATGAATATAAATTTTATTCTGTATATTATCCAGTAGGAAATGGAAGATTTAACATAGATAAGTCTATAGAAGATATAAATTGGATTATAAAAAATGAAATTGCAAAATAAGAAGTAAAAAATTTTTACTTCTTATTTGCTTTTATAAATAAAAAAATTTCTGTGATAGCGTAAGCGTATTACAGAAAATCTGAAGTTAAATATTTTTCAAAAATAATGTGGTATTTTTGGGTGACCAAACTTCGCCAGCTTGGTGTCTTGACACCGTTTTCACTGTTTAGGGCAAAAGACCCTAATACCTTTTTGCCCGCTGGGAGAGAGACTTCTTTCCACATTTTATATAAAAATTTTAGTTTATTTAAAATTTTTTACTTAATTATTGTACTTAATATATGATAGATTTTAAACACAATGGTTAAACATTTTTAACATAATTATAAATATTTGATAATCTCTTTTTCACTTCATTTATGTTTATTTTATATTTATCATCTAGTACATATTTATGTTGCATATTATTGAATTCTTGAACTAATTCTTCACTAAAATCTAATTTAAAATAATTAAAATCTTTTATTTTTGTACTAGCATTTATGCCACCAATTCTAACACTTTCTTCTTCTCTTTTATATTGAATTAGCTTATTTAATTCTCCTTTGTTAGTTAAAAGATTTTTTATATTATCATTTTCAAATAATATAGAAATATCATATAAATGTTTAGAAATATCTTTATACATATTTCTAATATAATAAAATTCTGCAGCAAAAATTTTATCTATAAACATTCTTTCTATTTTAATAATATTTATATCAAATTTAGATACATTAAATTGTTCTTCTAAGATCTTTTTTTCATTATCATTAGATAATTTATAGATAAGTGGTTCGATACAATATTTTTGATAAGGCTCGCTAACAGTAAAAGAAGTTGCTTCAACTTGTATTATTCCTGCTCTATGTAACTGTTCTTTATTCATATTATAAATAGAATTATATTTGTATATGCCAGTAACACTTCCTTTATTATCAACGTAATCCTCTTTAGATAGTTCTAGTCCTTCTATTTTATATTTTAAAGCAGATTGCTTTAATCTATTTTTATTTTTAGTATTTGATTGCTCTGGAAGAACTTTTGCTGTTAAATCTATATCTTCT
>CANDSI010000248.1 GCA_947388575.1 uncultured Mycoplasma sp. | reverse complement strand
TTAATATCTTGTATTGCTTTATAAGTATCATTAACCATATGCCCAATAATTGGTGTTTTGTCAATAATACTTCTAGCAAGAGTACTATCACTTACCATTTTACTAGTCGCATTAAACTGCAATAATATAAAAAGGACAATAAAACTAAAGACTAAAGCTTCTAAAAATCCTAAAACTGCTCCTATAATTTTGGATGGTATTCCAAGAATAATAGTCATTTTAAGAATAGTCTCTAAAATACCTGATACTTTAATCAAAAGTGACAGAATACTTGATAGCACAACAAACACTAAAAGATATGCTATTGCTTCATATAATAGAATATTAAGCGTTACTAGCCCTGTCCAAGCACCACCAAATTTCAGAAAAGGACAATAATCAAGTAAAAGTTCTGCAACTGGATTTTTTAGGTAATATGCAACTACTACAACTACTATTGTTCCGATTAAAGCCACTAAACTTTTTATCGCACCTTTTTTAAAGCCTAATACAGCTCCAAGTAGTAAAAATAAAATCAAAATTGAATCTACCATTGTCAAATCAATCATCTCCTACTATTATTATATACTAAAGTTTTTGAAAAATAAAGCAATATATGTTATTATTAATACAAGAGGTGTCAAAATGACAATAGTATTTAAAGTAAGTGATAACATAAAACCCTTAATGATTGAGTTTTATAAAGAACGCAGTGTTCCTAATCCTCCACCATATTCAATTTTACAAGTCAAAGATTTTGATTGCGTAACAACTCTTTATGAATCTGGTAAAGTAATGTTTCAAGGAATTGGCGCTGATATAGAAGCTAGTTATTGGATAGAACAAGAAAGAATTAAAAATAATCGTCTAATTGATACAAATGGCAAAGAAAAAAGTAAAAAAGAGGATAAATTAGAGCCTAAAAAAACATTTATTAATACTAGCTCTATTGGTTCAGATGAAGTTGGAACTGGCGATTTCTTTGGTCCTATTGTTGTAACAGCAACTTATGTCTCTAAAGAAAATATTGATTTCTTAATTGATTTAGGTGTTAGAGATTCTAAAAAAATAACTGATGATAAAATTAAAAAAATAGCACCAGATATCATAAAAAAAATTCCTTATTCTACATTTATTTTAACAAATACTTCTTATAATAAAAATTGGAGCGAAGACATAAATATGAATAAAATAAAAGCTATTTTACACAACAAAGTATTATGTACTATAAAAAACAAAAACTTTAATTATGATAAAATTGTTGTAGACCAATTTGTTTACCCTAAAAAATATTATGAACATATAAAGGAAGCTAAAGAAAAAGTCACAGATATAACATTCATGACTAAAGCTGAAGACCAATGCTTATCAGTTGCAGCAGCCTCAATAATATCTCGTTATATTTTTCTAAAGGAAATGAAAAAGCTAAGTGAAGAAATGAATATAGAAATTCCTAAAGGTGCTGGTCCTGTTGTTGATGAAGTTGGAATTAAAATAGCTAAAAAATATGGTTTTGATAAATTAAGAGATATTGCAAAATTAAATTTTAAAAACAAAGACAAAATAAAAGCTGGTTTAAAATAATCAGCTTTTTAGTTTGTACTCTAAAAATCTTTCAAAAGCCCTTAATCCATAATACGGATTATAATAATTAGAATACTCATTTAAATGTGCTAGAGCAATTTTAGCAGTAGCAATTAAATTATCGTTAGTTACATTAGTTTCAGGATCAATAGTACCATGTTCTAATTCAATATTTATTCCATCTAAAAATTCTTCAGGCGTAAAATTATTAAAATTTACATTTAAAACTCTTGCTGCCTTATAAGCATCCTCCAAATTAAACAATATATATCACCATTAAAATTATATTAAAAAGTATTAAATAAAATTCTAAAGACATATTTATAATATAATTATTCACAAATATCCAAAATAAATAGTTCTAAAGCCGTATATTTATCCACTTTTCCAGTTTTAATATTAAGATCCATATCTGCAATTTTAATTAAAATACTTTCTAACTCTTTAATTTTAAAAGGAAATATCTTAGTTAAATACTTATTTAATTGCCAATCTTGCAAACCTAGTTCTGATAATATTTCATATTCTCTTTTCTCTTCTTTTTGTAAAGTTTTAATTTGTAACATTATTCTAAAATCTCTTGCTAATAAAGACAAAACAATTGTAGGCTCAACTTTCATAATTTTCAAATCATTTAATAGTTCAAAACTTTTTTCTAAATCACCTTCAACCACTGCGTCTACAAATAAGAAATTATTAGTATTTATTGATTTAGCCGCTATGTTAACAACATCTTCATATTTTACATAATCAGATTCATTATAAAACAACATAATTTTTTCAACTTCATTCATCGTCAAATCAAAATTATTAAGACTATTTTGAACTAAATACTTAACAGTATCCGCCTCTACTTTAAAGCCATTTTTTTTAAAAGACTCCATAGCCCTATTTTCTATTTCATAATATTTGAGATTAGGTATATTTATCAAATTAAATTTATCTTTAACTATCTTTGTTATTTTTTTTCTTAAATCAAGTTTAGTACTACAAATAAATATTAAGTTTGTATTATCACTAGGATGTTCAAAATAATTAAGCAAAATATCTGTATCACTATCTTTAATTTTATCCGTCCCAAAAAAATTAGCATTTTTTATCACAATAAATTTTTCTTCCTCAAACATTGAAACATAACCCGCTTCAATTAAGACATCTTCTAAAGTACTTTGAGCCAAATCAAAAGTTGTAACATTTTTACTTAATCCTACTATATCATTAATTTTTTCATTAACAAGTAAATAACTTTCTCCACTAATTAAATTTATTTTCATACTAACCACTTTCTTATTGTATCAAATAACTAATGCTAAATCTAGTTTATTTCTTCTATTTATTTTTTTAT
>CANDSI010000247.1 GCA_947388575.1 uncultured Mycoplasma sp. | reverse complement strand
TATGCTGGAAAAAAAATAGGAGTTTTGGCAAGTGATTTAGCTAGAATTACAGAATCTTTAAATAATCAAAATATTACTCTTACTACTTATCAAGATAAAGCATCTTTACTTAATGCTTTAAAAAGTGATGGAACTAGTGAAGTAGATGGTGAGGTTGTGGATACTATTAATTATATGATAGTACCATTAACAGTGTATTTAGATGATATTTTAAAAAATAATTATTATATTATAAATCATTTATCAGATGTAAATTTTTATTATACAATAAGTGGTGATAATGGTGATTTTACAAATATTTTAAAGAAATATTATCGTAATTGGGAAAAAGATAATTTGGATGATTATATAAAACGTGAAGAATTTAATTTATTTACTTTAAGTTTAGGTATTAGTGATACAGAAGTTGATGCAATGCGTAGTATTACTTATAATTATGGTTTTGTTAATAATAGTCCTTATGAAGTAATTATGAGTGGTAATTATGGTGGAATTATCGCTATGTATTTGTATGATTTTGGCAAATTTAGTGATATAGAGTTTAATTATCAAAAATATAAGAGTTTAGATAAGTTTAAAAATGCTATAAATAATAAGAAAATAGATTTGTATTTTAATTATTATCATTTACAGGATAATTATTTTGATACAGATTCAAAAATATTAGTAGAGTATAGTATTATAGCTAATAGTAAAAATAATATTGTTATTAATTCTATAAATAGTTTAATTGGTAAAAATGTTTATGTTGAAGAAAATAGTTTTTTGGCTACTTATTTAAAAACTGTTAAAGGGGTTAATGTAAAAACTTATGAAGATGAAGAAGAGTTAAGTAAATTAAATAAGAAAAATGTAATAATTTTTATTGATAAAAATATTTTTGATTTATATTCTAGTGATAAGCTTTCTAATTATACAGAAAGATATACTAATTATATTAGTGATACATATCATTTTAGAGCTAAAACTGATACTGCTTTCTTTAAACTCTTTAGTAGATATGTTATGACTCAAGATCCAAAAGAAATGGTTTATACAGGTATGTATAATCATAGTTTAACGGTTAAAGCAGGTAGTGTATTTGGTACTATTGCTAAATATATATTAATATCTATTGCAGCAGTTGCTATTATCTTTATATTAGTTTACCATAATAGTAAAAGAATTAAAGTTGCTAAAAAAATTAAAAAAGAGAATAAACTTAAATTTATTGATCAGTTAACAAGTCTTAAAAATCGTAATTATTTAAATGAATATTTAGCTAGTTGGAATAATAATACAATATATCCTCAAACTATGATTGTAATAGATTTAAATAATATTCAATTTATTAATGATACTTTGGGTTATGAAGAAGGAGATAAACAAATTAGAGCAGCAGCAAATATTTTAATTAAAACACAACTTGATAATAGTGATGTAATGCGTACAGATGGTAATGAGTTTTTGATTTATTTAGTTGGTTTTACACAAAAACAAGTGACTAATTATATTCATAAGTTAAATAAAGAATTTAAAAAGTTACCTTATGAATATGGAGCAGAATTTGGTTATTCAATGATTAATGATAGTATTAAAACTATTGAAGATGCTATACTTGAAGCTACAGAGGAAATGAAGAAACAAAAGAAGAAAGAGTCTGGGGAATAAAAAATGAAAGAGAAAATAAAAAGGGGAATACATAATTTTTTTAAAGTATTAAAAAGACCAGAAATGGAAATTTTGCCTGGTCACCTTGCTTTCTCTTTTGTTTTGTCTTTAGTTCCGACTCTTACTATTTTAACTTATATTGCTACAATGCTACACTTTGATATGTCTTTTATAAGTGATTTTATGAAAAATGCTTTTAGTGAAGATTTTGCTAATTTACTTCTAGGAGCAAATACGGCAATAAAAGCAGATTTGAATTTCTTTATCACTTTAATTGTTGGTTATGTTATTGCTAGTAATGGAGCGGCTTCAATTATAACTAGTTCAAATATGATATATGGTATTAAAAATGATAGCTTTTTAAAAAGAAGAATTAAGTCCTTTATGATGATTTTAATTATTATTTTATTATTTGTATTTTTACTGATATTTAATGTTTTTGGTGATAAAATAATTGAAATGTTTGGTCTTATGGATATAAGTAAAAAAATGCTTGTTAATATAACTTTAATTATTAGTGTTCTTAAAGGACCTATTTCTTGGTTTATTATATTCCTTTTTATTAAAATTATTTTTACACTGGCTCCTGATAAGAAAATTCAAGCTAAAGAAGTTAACAAAGGTGCAATTTTTACTAGTGTTGGTTTTGTGATTGTTACTTATATTTATTCGGCATATACAACTAATATTGCTAAATATGATGTTTTTTATGGTAATCTTGCAAGTATCGTTGTTTTAATGATTTGGTTTTATTTGCTGTCATATATAATTACAATAGGTCTCGCTTTTAATTATAGAGAAGAAGTAATTACTTTGGAAAAAACTTCGAAGTTAGATGTTATAGAGAAATGAAAGATTTCTCTTTTTTTATGAAAAAAACTTAAGATTATTTTATATTAAGTTAATCTTATTCATATGAATTTTTGAATTCAATAGTAAATAAGTCATTTGGTTTACAATTTAAAAAATAACATAGTTTTTCAATATATTCAAATGAAATGGAACTTGTATATCCTTTGATAACATTATCTAGATTAGTTCTAGAAATTCCGGATTTCTTACACAACCAATATTTGGTTTTATTGTTTTTTTCTAATAATTCATTAATATTCACTTTAATCATATATATTCTCCTTGCTTATATTTTATAAAATAAATAACGTAAACATAAATCACTTGCAATGGACATAGTTATGTGGTATTATATTTATATAAATGATAAAATTCTAATATAATTGAGCGCTCATTATTTAGAACTAGAAAG
>CANDSI010000246.1 GCA_947388575.1 uncultured Mycoplasma sp. | reverse complement strand
AAATAAAATATATGTAGTTGATAATGTTGGTAAATATAATAGTTTTAAAAATAATATGGAAGCTATATATAAAGAAATAGAAGAAAAAGATATTGAGATTATTTTAGATAATAAAGCATTAGATAAAAAAAATAAAATAGAAGATGATATAATTATTGTTATTAATAAAAGTGATACTGATTATATTGAAAGTGAAATTATTTCTTATGATGCTGTACCAAGAACTACTTATGAAATAGTTAATAGTTCCTTAAATAGTTTAAAAACAGAAATAGTTTTAGAAACAAGTGGTTTATCAGCGGATGAAATTAGTAAACTTACGAGTCCTGTAAAAGCTACAGAAACAGTATTAAATAAAGATGTGCAAGATAATGCTACTAAAGAAATGCTAAGTGGTGTTATAACAACGATATTTATTGTTCCTTTCTTTATCTTAATAGTTAGTATGGTGCAAATGCTAGGCGCGGAAATAAATGATGAAAAATCAAGTAGAGGAATGGAAATAATTATTTCTTCAGTATCAGCGAAAGAACACTTCTTAAGTAAAATACTTGCTTCCCTTAGTTTTGTGCTTATTCAAGGTGGTTTATTATTCCTATATGGTATTTTAGCATTTATAATAAAAGAAATTATAAGTGTTAGTGGAGTTAGTGCAGGCGTAGGTGGTATTATTAGTGAAGTTTATACAATGGTTAAAGCATCAGGAGTGTTTACGCTTTTATTTAAAGGTGCAATTCCACTTTTAGTTTTATTTGTAGTAAGTTTTATTCTTTATGCAATTGTTGCAGCAACTCTTGCTAGTATGACTACTAATATTGAAGATTTTCAACAATTACAAACACCTTTAATGATTATTATGATGGTAGGTTATTATATTGCTATTATGGCGGTTATGTTTGATGGTTCAATATTTATAAATATTTTAGCTTATATTCCAATGTTGTCAGTTTTAATTGCTCCAACTTTATATTTAATGGGAGGAATGTCATTAATATCACTTGTTGGTTCAGTTTTAGTAACTTGTATTTCTACATTTATAATTTATAAATATGCCCTTAGAATATATAGAGTAGGAATACTTAATTATTCGTCTAGTAAATTATGGGGTAAAATGTTTAAATCAATTAAAAAAGGAGCTTAGTTAGGCTCCTTTGTTTTGCAATTGGTTCAAAGTTTTTTTAATTTCTGAGGATTTAATATTAGTTATTTGATACCAACCACATTCAGTCATTTTAGTATATACTTCATATTGCATTTTTAATATTTCTGCTAGAGATTCTTTTAGAATTTCATGAACCTTTTTATTACTAGCTTCCTGTGAGCCATGAACATAAACTTCACAAGTTCCTTTTAGAAGAAGTAAAATATTCTCCATAATAAGTTTATCATTCATTTGCTAAATCCTCCATAACCTTTAATAATTTATCACTTAAATTATGATGTTTTTTAGTTAACTTTTGAATAAATGAAGCAAGACTTTTATCTTCTAATTCATTACTGAAATTATTAAAAATGGTTTCTAAGTTTTGTTCATGACCAATAGCATCTTCCATATAAAGCAATTCTTTTTGTGTCATTATTTTTCCTCCTTATTTTTATTATGGTTATTTTTTAGAATTTAAAACCGAAAAATCTTTGTAATTATTTTTTTATTAATTTATCTTTTTATTATACTGTTGAAAACCATATTTGTGAATATGGAAAGGCAGAAATAACTTATAAAGATATTACTTCTGGTAAGCATACAGTAGTTTCTACTCAAAGATGTTTAAATCCTGATTGTGATGAGCCATTAAATGTAGTTAAAAAACAGTTAATCATAAATTTGATTCGGGGTTAATTAGTAATGAAAAAATAGTTTATACTTGTATTTGTGGATATCAAAAAACAGATGCCTATGCGCATACTCATAGTGATGCATCTGCTGATTTAGTTTATGTTTTTTATCATTCAAATTTTGATGGAACTCATACTCTTACTGCTAGTTATTTATGTACTAAATGTGGTGAAGAAGTTGTTGTTATTAAACAAGAAGATTGTGAATATACTACTTGTTATGCGAGTGTAGGAATTACTAATCCAACAAATATTCATAATATTATAAATACTTGTGATGTCTGTGGTTATGAAACAAAAACAATAGGCTTTTGTATTAAAACTGGTGAAATGCAATTTGTAAAAATATATGATAATATATATGAATATTATGATTGTGCAGATTGTCATGGCTATGTTGATAGAGATTATCATATAGAACATGTTTTCGGTGAATGGAATGGGAAATTGTTGAAAACCGTCATATTAGATATTGTGGCTGTGTTGAAGGCAGAGAAGAGGGTTATCATACATATGAGAATGGAGAATGTACTGTTTGTGGTTATATCTTAGATCATGAACATGCACCTGATGGTATGGATTTAATGGATCTTATTTTTAGTCTATATGATTTAATTTGTAGTACTTGTGGAACTCATTATTCAATTAGATATGATCATAATTATGAAAATGGAATTTGTAAAAGAACAGATTGCAGAGTAGCTGATCCTAATTATGTATCTGATATTGTCTATGAAAATAATTCATATTCAGACGTTAAAAGTGATTCTATCTCAAATTCTAATGTGTTAAAATTAGAAAGAACGCTGGGTAACGAAAATTATTAATTAAAAGAGAATCTTTGAATTGATTCTCTTTATTTGTTGTAAGTATTTATAATATTAGTAAAAATAGTTTTTAAGTTTTCTAGTCCTTCAGGAGTAGTCGCTTCACAACGCATTGTGATATTTGGTCCAGTATTACTTGCTCTTACTAAAGCCCAACCTGTTTTAAAATTAACTTTAACTCCATCAATAGAATTTATAGGCCAATTTTGTGTTTCACAGAAATATTTGTGAGATATTCTTGGCTAGTAGACTGAAGAGA
>CANDSI010000245.1 GCA_947388575.1 uncultured Mycoplasma sp. | reverse complement strand
AAAAGAATAAAAAATGGATATAATAAGAACAATAATAAAAAATTAAAGGAGTCGATAATTCATGATAACTCAACTACTTATGTTAATGGTATTAATAGCACTAAATGCGTTTTTTGCTGCATCAGAAATAGCCTTTATTTCTTTAAATGATGCAAAGATAGAAAAACAGGCAAAAGAAGGAAATAAAAAAGCGAAACAGATTGAAAAGATGTTGAAAAATCCAAGTGGTTTTTTAGCTACTATCCAAATAGGCATTACTCTAGCAGGTTTTTTATCGAGTGCATATGCTTCAGAAACATTTGCTGAAATGTTAGCCCCAGTATTATATCAATTTATGCCATTTATTCATATAGGCATATGGAAGAACATTGCTATTATCCTCATAACCATAATATTATCTTTCTTTACCTTAATCTTTGGCGAATTAGTGCCAAAAAGATTTGCTATGAAAAATTATGAAAAAATATCTTTTGCTACCATAGGAATTATTCGAGCAATATCTATGGTAACTTCACCATTTGTTAAGTTTTTAACTTGGGTAACCAATGGTGTATCTAAAGTATTTGGTGTTGGAGAAAATGAAGAGGAATCAGTTACAGAAGAAGAAATTAAAATGTTAATTGATCAAGGAGAGGAAAAAGGTACAATAAAAGAAGAAGAAAAAGAATTGATTAATAATGTATTTGCTTTTAATGACATTACTGTTTCCGAGATTATGAGGCACAGAAAAGATATTTTTGCTGTTGATATGAATATTAGTCATGATGAATTATTACAAGAACTTTCAAAAGAAGAGTATCGTTATAGTAGAATTCCCGTATATGAGGAAACGATTGATGAAATAAAAGGTATTTTATATGTAAAAGATGTATTAAAAAATATCAATAAAAAAACATTCCGTATAAAGAATGTCATAAAAGATGCTTATTTTGTTTCACAAAATAGATTAATTAATGAAGTATTTAAAGAATTGCAAAAGAATAAAAAACAGATTGCCATTATTGTTGATGAATACGGTGGCACATCAGGTTTAATTACTATGGAAGATATTTTAGAGGAATTGGTAGGTGATATTTATGACGAATACGACAAAGAAGAAAAAGAATATGAACAAATCGATCCCAATACTTATCTTTTAAGTGGTAGTATGACTATTAATGAAGTGAATAAGTTATTGGAGGCTAACATTCCTGAGGGGGATTATGATACCATTTCTGGATATCTACAAGATAAATTAGGAAGAATACCAGAAGAAGAAGAAAAACCAATAATTGATACAGAAAATGTAACATATAAAATAGAAGAATATGAGGATAAAAGAATTCTTAAAGTAAAGGCTTGTAAAAATAATACAGAACAGATGGAATTCTAGAAAGGAAAAAGAGAAAATGAAAAAAAGGTATATGATTATGCTTGCCATGATTTTACTAATATTTATGGTAGTCGTTTTTATTATTATTCATCATGGTGTCATGGAAATGGGGAAAAATTATGAGATAGAAAAAGTGAATCAATATAATTATTTTAGATTAAAACAAAATGATTCATATGGTGTTATTGATAAAAAGGGAAGTGTTATCGTAAAGCCAATGTATAGTGAAATCATTATACCAAACCCAGAAAAGGATGTTTTTGTATGTTATCAAGGAGAAGATATAAACATATTAAATAAAGAACAAGAAGAAATATTAACGGAATATAGCCATGTTCAACAGATTCGATTAAAAAACGTATCGAGTGATTTAATGTATGAGAAAAGTGTATTAAAATATAGTAAGGAAGGAAAATATGGTTTAGTAGGATTAGAAGGAAAAGAAATAACAAAGCCTATTTATGAAGAAATTGATAGTTTGCCATATAAAGAAGGAGAATTATTAGTAAAACAAAATGGTAAATATGGTATTATTAATATAAAAGGGAATAGTATTGTGCCTATTCAATACGATAAAGTAGCGGTTGATGAATTTTATATGAACGAAGAAGGGTATCGTTATGCAGGATATATTGTATCCATTAAAACGCAAGATGGCTATCGCTATGGATATTTAAATAGCAAAGGAAAAGAAGTGCTACCAATAGAATATAATGAAATTTCAAGAGTAGTAGAAATTAAAGAGAGTGAGAATGTTTATCTCATTTGTGCAAAAAATGGACAATATGGAGTGAGGAAAAATGGAGATGAACTTCTTGAAAATGGATATCAATCTATTCGCTATGATGCCATAAATCAAATATTTGTTATGGAAAAAAATCAGAAATATGGCATCGCAGATTTTGTAGGAAAACAAATTGTTCCTATTGAATATAATCAAATCGATATTACAGGAATGTTTTTGTATGCACAAAATGAACAAGGAACAACGGTTTATCATGCTAATGGAGTACAAGCTAATATTAGTGCTAATGTAGCGATATTAAATACCAATAATGAAAAGTATAAAATAAAAATTAATCATAGGGATAATCAAACCCAATATGGAGTGATGGATAAAGAAGGAAAACAGTTAATTGAAGAAAAATACAATTACATTGAATATTTGCATGATAATTATTTCATTGCTAGTGAAGAAAATGGGAAATTAGGAGTGTTAGATGATAAAGGTATAGTTAAAATAGAAATCGATAAAGATTCTGTACAAAAAATTCAAGATACAGATTTAATACAAACTACTTATTCATCAGGAAAAATTATGCAGATATATAATAAAGACATGGAAATGATTGGTGAGATGCAAAATGGTATCATGGAAGTAAAAGATCATTATATCAAAATGTATAATGGAATAGAAGTAAAATATTTTAATCAACAAGGAAAAGAATTAAAGAACATAGAAGTATATCCAAATAATCAATTATTTGTAAAAAAACAAGGAGAACAATATGGTTTCGTGGATGCTAATGGAAAATTAGTCGTAGATTATCAATATGATCAA